>NZ_JBHWWX010000032.1:0-48795 GCF_042730335.1 Rhodococcus sp. NPDC060084 | reverse complement strand
CATCTTCTTCGCCCTCGAAGGCTCGATCATGGCGCAGGGTCTCGAACTCGGGCTGCATATTCCGTTGTGGCTCGGCTATGCCGTGTCCACGCTGGTGATCTTTCCGCTGGTGATCTACGGGATGAAGGTTTCTACCGCGGGGCCCCGCTTCGTTTCGTGACGGCGGATGCCGAGGGTCGGCCGGATCAGACGCCGGGCAGGGCGTCGAGGACCTGGTCGAACTGCTCGCCGTAGCCCAGCTCCACGGCCACGCCGCGCGCGACGTCGATGTACTGATGGACCTCGGCGGGAACGGCGGGGACCGCGATGTCGACGTACGGCTGCACCTCGGCCGGGAGGGCCGGTGCTTCCTGGACGGGAGCCGGTGCCGGTGCCGGTGCAACCTCAGGTGCCGGTGCGGGTGCCGGTGCCGGCGCGGGTGCCGGCTCTTCGACCGTCGTCAGATACTGACCGCACACGGGCCATGCGCCCGGCCCCTGCGTCTGCAGCGTGTTCTCCGCGACGCGGATCTGCTCTTCCTTGGTGGCCTGGTGCGGCATGCCGGTGCCGCCGTTGGCCTCCCAGGTGCTCTGCGAGAACTGCAGGCCGCCGTAGTAACCGTTGCCCGTGTTGATGGACCAGTCGCCACCGGACTCGCACTGCGCCACCGCATCCCAGTTGTGGGTGGCGGCAGACGCGGTACCGGTTGTCAGAGCGAGCGGAACGGTCGCCAGGACTCCGGTGACGAGCACGGTGCCGACAGTACGTTTGCTGAAGAATTTGGTCATCGGTTTTGTGATCCTCTCGCGCTCGCGGACTGCGGTGGCCACGAAGACCGGCGCACTCGAGGTGCTCGAGGTCTGGGCGCGTGTCCGCGCTCTCCGCCCCTCGGACGTGTCGTAGCCACCGGATCCCGCGGGGCAGAGTGGACGGCGGCGGGCCGGCGGAGGTTCGGTTGTGTCGAACCGGCACCGAAGGTACAAGTCCCTTTCGGCCGGTTCATCCCGCGAATTGTTACGACGCTCGTCCGATATATGGGAAAGAAAAAACATGTCGTCGCAGGTCGCGGCGGCGTGTTGCGCTGGTAGAGACAAGATCGTTACCGCAACGTTATGTGTTGGGGATCATGCGATGGTCGTGGCGCCCCTCACTCGTCGGAGGGGCCGCATCTGTGCATTCGGGGCGGCCGACCGAGCGATTTGCTTTCCGATTCCGCGCTCCTGTAGGTTCGATCATGCAACGCGGGGTGGAGCAGCTCGGTAGCTCGCTGGGCTCATAACCCAGAGGTCGCAGGTTCAAATCCTGTCCCCGCTACCACGACAAGGCCCGGGAATCACATGTGATTCCCGGGCCTTGCAACGTTGTCTACTGCGGATCAGCCTGTGGGCGCGGCAGACTCGCCCTCGTCGGCCCCGCTGTGTGGCGGCTCCATCTCGACGAGAACCCGCCGCAGCAGTTTCCCGGTCGCGTTGCGCGGCAGTTCGTCGAGGAAGATCACGTCGCGGGGGACCTTGTACCGCGCGAGGTTGGAGCGTACGAAGACCTTGATGTCCTCGCCGTCGCGGGCGGAGGTCGGGGACGGCACGACGAACGCGCGCAGCCGATGCCCGAAATCCGCGTCCGAGATGCCCACCACCGCCACGTCGAGCACGTCGTCGCGCTCGGCGAGCAGGTTCTCGACCTCGAGCGGATAGACGTTCTCTCCGCCGGAGACGATCATGTCGTCGTCGCGGCCGTCGACGAAGAGCCGTCCCTCCTCGTCCCAGTGCCCGAGGTCGCCGATCGAGAGCATCCCGTCGATGCGCTCCTTGTCGCGGCCGTCGGTGTACCCGGCGAAACTCAGTCCGCTGGAGACGAAGATGCGGCCCACGACGCCGGGTTCGGTGATGCGGCGACCGTCCGGATCGAACAACGCGACCCGGCAGGTCACGGGAGGGCGCCCCGCGGTACCCGGGGCGAGGCGGATGTCTTCGGGTGTCGCGACGGTCGCCACGGCGCACTCGGTGGACCCGTACAGGTTGTGCAGCACATCTCCGAACGACTCGCGCGTGCGGCGGCACAGATCGGGGGAGAGCGCCGAACCCGCCGAGAAAATGATCTTCAAGCTCGACGTGTCGTACTCCGCGATCTTTTCCGGACCGAGGTCGAGAATTCGCTGGAGCATCGTCGGCACCACGACCAGCACGTTCGCGTGGTGCCGATCGATCAGGCTCAGTGTGTCCGTCGGCGTGAAGCGGCGCATCATCACGATCGTCTGCCCCAGGGCGAGGGCGATCGCGAACTGCGACACCCCGGTGCCGTGGAACGCGGGAGCGGCCATCAGCATGGTCTGACCCGGACGCAGCGGCACCCGGTCGAGGAACTGGGCAGAGGCGAGCGGCGAGGTGCGACCGCGCGGTGCGCCCTTCGGCGTTCCGGTCGTGCCACTGGTCAGAAGCACGAATCCTCCGAAGACCGGCGGTGCCGGAGGTGCGGAGACGTCGACTCCTTCGATCGCTTCCTCGAGCGTGGGAACACCAGGGACCTCGTCGTCCTTCCACGACACGTAACGACGCACACTCTCGGGGAGCGCGGCGGCGACATCGGCGAACTCGGAGTCGAACACGAACGTCGTGACCGCCTCCCGCTCCGCTACTTCCGCGAGCTGGCGCGGGGCGAACCCGGTGTTCATCATCACCAGCCGCGCACCGAGCTTGGCGGCTGCGAGCATCGTGACGACGAGCCCACGGTGGTTGCGGGCCATGATCCCCATCGACGAGCCGGGAGTGACGCCGGCGTTCTTCCACGCGTGCACGAGTCCGTTCGACCAGTCTTCGAGTTCCCGGTAGGTGACCTCGCCCCGTTCGTCGATGATGGCGGCCACGTCCGACCCGCGGGCGGCGTGAGCGTGCACGGGCCCCGCGAAGGGCCCGTACTTACGTGCGGCGGCCATGGTGGCGAGGCTCTGGTCGACCCGGGGGAAGTGGAGGAGGCCCGCCCGCCGCATCACGGCGAGAGCACCGACCGCGTCGGTGACGCTGTCGAGGGCACCGCGGACATTTTTGGCGAGGTCGAGCACCGGCATCGGGAGGCCCTTTCGGCGGCATACATGGATGGAGGTAACGGCGTGCGCTCCTCACCCTAGTAGTGATACACGTCACATGGGGCGGAATGTCCGTATTTTCGGGAGCGCCGACCGCCCAGCAGTCTGCGCATGGTGGGACATGTCACTGAAGAACGCCGGCGACCAGGCGATTCGCGCCGAGCGGAGGTCGATCGGGGTAATACGGACGCACCGGGCGTCGATGAAATCGGAGAACACTCGATCGACGTCCGTGGGTGACATGCCCACAGAAAGGGTGCAGGTGCTACGCGTGACCCGCTCCGACAACCCCTCACTCAGCAGGCGAACGATGCTCAAGACAGCGTTCGCGGGCGCAGCCGGACTCGCCGGCGCCGCGGCCCTGGCCACCTCCGCACCGGGCGTTGCGAGGGCAGTACCCCGGGGAGGGTACGAAGAGATCTGGGTGCCCTCGGAGATGGGCCCGATCAAGTGCCAGGTGCAGTGGGCCAAGCGGGGCGGCAGTGCGTCGCTGTACCTGCTCGACGGGATGCGTGCCCGCCCGGATGCCAACGCGTGGTCGTTCGAGACGAACGCCTTCGAGCAGTTCGCACTCGACGACGTCACCCTCGTGATGCCGGTGGGCGGTGAGTCCAGTTGGTATAGCGACTGGTACAACGCGAGCAATTTCAACCAGCAGGGCGTGACGTACAAGTGGGAGACGTTCCTGACCCGTCACCTGCCCGCCGCGCTCGCCGCACGCGGAGTGGACCGCACCCGCACCGGCATCGCCGGGTTGTCGATGGGCGGCACGGCGGCGCTGAACCTCGCGGCGCACCATCGCGATCAGTTCAAGTTCGCCGCATCCTTCTCGGGATACCTCTGGCTCAATGCTCCGGGCATGCGCTCGGCGATCCGGATCGCGATGCTCGACGCCGGTCTGTACAACGTCGATGCGATGTACGGTCCGCCGTGGGACGAGTCGTGGGCGCGCAACGACCCGTTCACTCAGGCCGAGAGCCTGCGCGGGTTGCCGATGTACGTCTCGGCGGGCAGCGGAATCCCCGGATATGCGAACCGGGTCGAGAACATGGTGGATGTGGTCAACACCGCCAACGGCATGGGACTCGAAGCGTTGTCCCTCGCGACCACCCGCGCGTTCCAGGCGCGGCTGGACAGCCTGGGCATCGGTGCGACGTACAACTTCCCGAACGTCGGCACCCACAGTTGGCCGTATTGGTCCGAGGAACTGTGGCGGGCCCGGCCGCACATCCTCAGCGCTCTGCGGGCGGGGTAGGAGCTTTCGACGAGCGATGGGCGGCACCCGAAGGTGCCGCCCATTGCGTCTGTCGGCTTGTGGCGCAGTTGCTGTGCGGCCGGTCTACTTCAACTCGGCCGACGACTTTCCGAGTACGCGTCGCGCGACGATGAGCTGCTGAATCTGCTGGGTGCCTTCGAAGATGTCGAGAATCTTCGAGTCGCGTGACCATTTCTCGAGCAGCGGGCGCTCCGAATACCCGTACGTGCCGGCCAGTTCGACCGCCTTGAGCGACACCGCCGTGCCGGTCCGGCCGGCCTTGGCCTTGGAAATCGACGCCTCGAGGGAATTGGGCTTCTTGTTGTCGGCCATCCACGTCGCCCGGAGGGCGAGCAGATACGCCGCTTCCCAATCTGCCTCGAGCGCCAGGAACTCGGCCGCCGCAGCGTGCTGATTGTTGGCGGGAACGTCGTACGACACCTCGACGCCGGCGTCCTTCAGGATCACCCGCAACTCCTCGAGCACCGCGCGGCCGAGACCGACGGCCATGCCTGCCACGATCGGACGGGTGTTGTCGAAGGTCTGCATGACCCCGGCGAAACCCTTTTCGGCATTCACCTCGGGTGAGCCGAGGATGTTGTCCTTGGGGATGCGGCAGTTGTCGAGCAGCAGGACCGCAGTGTCGGACGCCTTGATGCCGAGTTTGTGCTCGAGCCGGGCGACGCTGAGACCCGGTGCTTCCCGCGGCACGACGAACGACTTGATCGCGGCCCGGCCCTGGGACTTGTCCACGGTCGCCCACACGACGACGTGCGTCGAGCGCTCGCCCGCGGTGACGAAGATCTTCTCGCCGTTGAGAACCCACTCGTCGCCGTCGAGCACGGCGGTGGTGGTCACCGCTGCGGAGTCGGACCCGAATCCGGGCTCGGTGATCGCCATCGAGGCCCACACCTTGCCGAAGCGCTCGAGTTGCTCATCGGTGGCGACGGCTGCGATGGCGGAGTTGCCCAGGCCCTGATAGGGGATCGACAACGTGAGGCCGACGTCGCCCCAGCAGGTTTCGATCACATTGAGGAGGCCGGCCATGTTGCCGCCGTTGAGATTTCCGAACGCTTCCGTCTTGGCCTTCGCGTCTCGTCCGAGGGTTGCGCCCGCGGTGCCTTGACCCGAGTCGTTGAGGCCCTCGACCATGGCCGCCATCGTGTCGAGCTCGACGGGGTATTCGTGCTCGGCGAGATCGTATTTGCGGGAGATCGGACGGAAGATCTGCGCGGCGACCTGGTGGGCCTGGTTCGCGGAAGCCTTGAGCTTCTTGGGAAGTTCGAGATTGATCATCACAGGTTCCTTGTTCGGATCGGGCCGCTCAGATGAGGACGACGCCTTCGGCGACACCGATGGCACGCAGGTCGCGGTACCAGCGCTCGACGGGATGTTCCTTCGTGAAACCGTGGCCACCGAGCAGCTGCACGCCGTCGAGGCCGATCTTCATGCCCTTGTCCGTCGCGAGCTTGCGGGCGAGCGCGGCCTCGCGGGCGAACGACAGGCCCTTCTCCGCGCGCGATGCGCCGCGCAGGGTCACCAGACGCATGCCGTCCAATTCGATCTTGATGTCGGCGACCATGAATGCGACGGCCTGACGATTGCTGACCGGTTCGCCGAACGCGTGCCGCTCGTTGACGTAGGGGATCACGTAGTCGAGCACCGCCTGGGAGGTGCCGAGTGCGAGCGACGCCCAGCCGAGGCGCGAGAGCCGCACGGCGTCGGCGTACTGCTCGGCGCGCACGTCCGGGTTCTCGTCGCCGAGCAGGGCGGACTGCGGAACCGCGACGTCCTCGAGCAGGAGACGTCCGAGTCCGGCGGCGCGCAGGCCCATGCTGGGGTCCGCCTCGATGACGACGCCCTTGCTCTTCGCCTCCACGATGAAGAACGACGGCTTTCCGTCGAGTTCCGCTGCGACGATGAAAAGTTCGGCGCTACCCGCGGCCGGTACGAGCGCCTTGACTCCGTTGAGGCGGTAACCGCTGGGGGAGCGGACCGCCTTGGTCTGCAGGGCGAACGGGTCGAACAGAGCACGCGGTTCCGCGACCACCACCGACGCCTGGGGGACGTCCTCGCTCGCGAATGCGGGAAGGTAGGTCTGCTGCTGCTCGTCGGTGCCCCACTGGGTCAGCGCGACGGCGACACCGCTCGGGGCGAGGATCGGAAGTGCGAGACCCATGTCGCCGTGCGCAAGCGCTTCGGCGACCAGGGAGTTGGTGACGACGCCGCGTTCGGTGGCGACACCGTCGAACGCCTCGGGGACATTGACCATGGTGATGCCGAGTTCGGCGGCGCGTGCGAGCAGGTCCGCGGGGGCGGCCGCGGCGGCGTCGGCGTCGTAGGCGGCCGGGCGGATGATCTCCGCGGCGAACTCGCGCACCGTTTCCGTGATCATCTGCTGATCGTCGGTGGGCGTGAGGTCGAAGAAGTCGGCGTTCTTCGCCGTCGTCAGGCGCTGCGGCGAACTGCCGCCCGAGACCTTCTTGAAGGTGCGGGTCGCGGCGCCGAGCGTCTTGAATCCGGTCTTCGTGGATTGGTACGTGACCCGGTCGATGGTCTGCCGGATGTTGTACCGATCGGCGAGTTCGGACCCGGTGATCCGCGTGAGAACGCGCATCGCGGCACCCATGGCGTCGCGTTTGAACGGGTTGAGACCGACGGCGGAGGTGTCGCGGCGAGGTGTGTTCCGGGGCACGCTGTCTTGCTTGCTCATGATCACCAGAGGTTTCTCGATGCGGGAGCGGACGATAACCGATCTTACTTCTGAGTAAGGTGTGATGTCTACTACTGGGTAAGTGCCCCCTGGCCGCATCGCCCCGTCACGTCGTCACCGCAGGCGCGCGAGAACCTCGTCGTGCAGGTGTCCGTTGGTTGCGATGGCACTCCCACCGTGCGGGCCGGCGGCACCTTCGAGGTTCGTGAACCGCCCGCCCGCCTCGCGAACCAGCACGTCCAATGCGGCAAGGTCCCACAGCGATACCTCCGGTTCGAGCGCGACCTCCAGCGCACCTTCCGCGAGCAGGCAGTACGAGAAGAAGTCGCCGTACGCACGTACCCGCCACACCTCGTCGGTGAGGGAGACGAACTGCTCCCGCAGTCCGCGCTCGCGCCAGCCGGACAGGCTCGAGAAGCTCAGCGACGCGGACTCGAGCGCGCGTACCTGCGACACCGCGAGTCGCCGGGGCTCGCCCGAGTCGTACGAAACGAAGGCGCCTGCACCGGCGGCTGCCCACCAGCGCCGATTCAGGGCCGGAGCGCTCACCACACCGACGACGGGCACGCCGTCGTCGAGCAGCGAGATCAATGTCGCCCACACCGGGACGCCCCGCACGAAGTTCTTGGTGCCGTCGATCGGATCGACGACCCACTGGCGGCCCGAGAACACCGCGTCACCGCCGAACTCCTCACCGAGCACCGCGTCACCCGGGCGCTCGGCTTCGAGAACCTCACGCACCAACCGTTCGACAGCGAGGTCGGCGTCCGACACGGGAGTCAGATCCGGCTTGTCGTCGACCTCGAGGTCGAGCGCGCCGAAGCGGTTGCGGGTGATCGCATCCGCGTCGTCTGCGAGGCGGAGGGCGAGGTCCAGATCTGCGGTGTAGTCGGTGGGCATGAAGGAAACGCTAGCGGCTACCCTTGAAAATCGTGCACCCCGATGTTTCCGCAGACCTGGCCGAACTCGATACGACCCTCCGCACCGTGGAGTCCGTCCTCGACGTCGAGGAGTTGCGCCGCCGGATCGACGAACTCGAGCACCAGGCCGCGGACCCCGAATTGTGGAACAACCAGGAGCACGCGCAGAAGGTGACCAGCGAGTTGTCGCACGCGCAGGGCGAGTTGCGGCGCGTCGAGAACCTGCGCGAGCGGCTCGACGACCTGCCGGTGCTCTACGAGCTGGCCGAAGGTGAAGAGGACGACGCCGCCGTCGCGGCACACGCCGACGCCGACGCCGAACGCGCAAGCCTGCGGGTCGACATCCAGGCGATGGAGGTGCGGACGCTGCTGTCGGGCGAGTACGACCAGCGCGACGCCCTCGTCAACATCCGCGCCGGCGCCGGCGGAATCGACGCCGCGGACTGGGCCGAGATGCTCATGCGCATGTACATCCGCTGGGCCGACAAGCACGGCTACGGCGTCGAGGTCTACGACACGTCCTACGCGGAAGAAGCGGGCATCAAGTCCGCGACCTTCACGGTCAAGGCCCCGTACACCTACGGGACGCTCTCGGTCGAGATGGGAACCCACCGCCTCGTGCGGATCAGCCCGTTCGACAACCAGGGCCGTCGTCAGACGTCCTTCGCAGAGGTCGAAGTGCTTCCCGTGGTGGAGACCACCGACCACATCGAGGTCGACGAGAACGACGTGCGCGTCGACGTCTACCGCTCGTCCGGCCCGGGTGGCCAGTCGGTCAACACCACCGACTCCGCGGTGCGCCTGACCCACATCCCGACCGGCATCGTCGTGACCTGTCAGAACGAGAAGTCGCAGCTGCAGAACAAGGTCGCCGCGATGCGCGTGCTGCAGGCGAAGCTGCTCGAGCGCAAGCGCAAGGAAGAGCGCGCCGAGATGGATGCGCTCAAGGGCGACGGCGGCAGCTCGTGGGGCAACCAGATGCGCTCGTACGTGCTGCATCCGTACCAGATGGTCAAGGACCTCCGTACCGAGTACGAGGTCAACAATCCGTCCGCTGTACTCGACGGCGACATCGACGGCTTCCTCGAAGCCGGGATCCGCTGGCGGATGCGGGAGGAACAGAAGTCGTGATGAGGGGTGAGAGGCGGTCGCGTGGTGTTTCCCGGGAGTAGTCTCCTCGACTGGCTCTCGAGCAACGGGCTGCTGATCGTCCTGACCGTCCTCGGTGCGACACTGATCGCCCGGTTCGTGTCCTGGGGCGGCGAGCGGATCACCCGGCGCATCGACGAGACCTACGAGCAATCCGACGACCTGGTGCGATCGGAGGCCACAAAGCATCGCCACTCGATGGCGCAGGTCATCACGTGGATGTTGATCTCGTTCATCTACATCATCGCGACGCTGAAGGTGTTCGACCACCTCGACCTGCCGCTCGGCAGCCTGGTCGCGCCGGCGACGGTGATCGGTGCAGCGCTCGGTTTCGGGGCGCAGCGCATCGTCCAGGACATCCTCGCCGGCTTCTTCATCATCACCGAACGTCAGTACGGGTTCGGCGACACCGTGCAGATCTCCGTCACGGGTGCTTCCGAGGACGCCGTCGGCACCGTCGAAGACGTGACGTTGCGGGTCACCCGGGTCCGGAGCACCGCCGGTGAGGTCATCATCGTGCCGAACGGCCAGATCAACAAGGCGGTCAACCTGTCGAAGGACTGGGCGCGCGCCGTGGTCGACGTGCCGATTCCGGTCAGCGCCGACATCTCCGACGTCACCGACATCCTCCGCGAGGTCGGCGTCGCGGCGTACAACGACACCCGCGTACGCGAACTGCTCCTCGACGAACCCAGCGTGATGGGCGTCGAAAGCCTCGAGGTCGATCAGCTCAGCGTCCGGATGGTGGCTCGTACGCTCCCCGGTAAACAGTTCCAGGTCGGTCGCCTGCTCCGTGCACGGATCGCGCGTGCTCTGCGGGTCCAGGGGATCACCGTCACCCCGCAACTCGGCACCGCGAGTGTCGTCGATCGGTCGGAGGCCCCGTGAGCGGCGAAAAGCCTTTCTGGTCCCGGATACCGTCGCATCTGCTGGGCGGCAAGGTCCGCACCGCGACGCTGGGCCTGTGCGTGCTGTGGCTCGCGCTGTGGATGCTCTACCTGTTCCTCAACCAGCCCGACAAGCCTGCCGAAGTTCCCCCGTCGGCGGTGATCATCTCCGAGACGCCCTACGTTCCGTATGTGCCTCCGGCGTCGACCGCACCGACGGCGACGACACTGCCTCCGACGGCGACCACCTATCCGTCCGGGACCGGCACCCCGCCGTCCGTGACGACGACGGTGCCGCCGAACCCGGGCGTGCCGACCGCCACGAGGACCGAACCTGCTCCGCCGGCACCCACGACCGGCACGACCACGACGACCAGGCAGATGCCCTTCGATCTGCAGATTCCGGGACTCCCGAGCGTGGACGAGCAGAGCGACACCTCGGAGACCGGTGGGCCGGAGCAGTAGATCACCGTCCGGTAACGGCTAGCATGGCGTCGTGATCCGGCTGGAGAATGTGTCCAAGTCCTACAAGACGTCCACGCGTCCTGCCCTCGACAACGTGTCCGTCGAAGTGGAGAAGGGCGAGTTCGTGTTCCTCATCGGGCCGTCCGGCTCCGGTAAGTCGACGTTTCTGCGTCTGCTGCTGCGGGAGGACCGGCCGACGAGCGGAGAAATCCACGTCGCGGACTTCCACGTCAATCGGCTGTCCGGTCGCCGGGTGCCGAAACTGCGGCAGAACCTCGGCTGCGTCTTCCAGGACTTCCGGCTGCTGCAACGGAAGACCGTCGCCGAGAACATCTCCTTCGCTCTCGAGGTGATCGGCAAACCCCGCACGGTGATCGAGCGCACCGTCCCCGAGGTTCTCGACCTCGTCGGGCTCTCGGGTAAAGCCGACAGGCTTCCCGCGGAACTGTCCGGCGGCGAGCAACAGCGCGTCGCGATCGCGCGGGCGTTCGTCAACCGTCCGCTCGTGCTGATGGCCGACGAGCCCACCGGCAACCTCGACCCGGAAACCAGCCAGGACATCATGCTGCTGCTCGAGCGCATCAACCGCACCGGCACCACGGTCCTGATGGCGACGCACGATCACCACATCGTCGACTCGATGCGGCGACGGGTCGTCGAACTCGATCTCGGGCGGCTCGTCCGCGATGAGGCACGCGGCGTGTACGGCGTCGGCCGCTAGCACCAGTCCCGCTCCCGCCTTCCACCCGGCAACCGAAGGATCCCCCACCCGATGCGTGCCAGTTTCCTGTTCAGCGAGGTCACCACCGGCCTGCGCCGAAACCTCACCATGACGATCGCGATGATCCTCACCACCGCGATCTCTCTCGCGTTGTTCGGAGCCGGCCTGCTGGTGGTCCAGATGGCGGGCAAGACGCAGCAGATCTTCCTCGACCGCGTGGAAGTGCAGGTGTTCCTCACCGAAGACGTCTCCTCACTCGACCCGGAGTGCGAGCAGGAGATCTGCAGCACGCTGCGCAGCGACATCGAGAACACCGACGACGTCGTCTCGGTGCAGTACCTCAGCCGCGACGACGCGGTGGCCGACGCGACGGATCGCGTGTTCGCGGACCAGCCCGAGCTCGCCGAACTCGTGAGCGCCGACAGCTTCCCCGCATCGTTCAAGATCAAGATGTCGGACCCGGACCGGTTCGCCATGATCCAGGACGAATTCGGGACGCGACCCGGAGTCGACAGCGTCCTCAACCAGCAGGACCTCGTCGAGCGGCTGTTCGGCGTGCTCGGCGGTATCCGCAACGCCGCCTTCGCCATCGCGACCATCCAGGCGATCGCGGCGGTGCTGCTCATCGCCAACATGGTGCAGATCGCGGCGTTCACCCGCCGGACCGAGGTGGGCATCATGCGGCTGGTCGGCGCGACCCGCTGGTACACCCAGCTGCCGTTCCTGCTCGAGGCCGTGGTTGCCGCGGTGGTCGGTGCCGCGCTGGCGATCGGGGGGCTCTTCGCAGCCAAGAGTATGTTCGTCGACGACATGCTCTCCGAGGTGTACGACGCGAACATCGTCGCCCGCATCACCGACAGCGACGTCCTGTTCATCGCGCCGTTCCTCGTTCTCGTCGGCGTGGGAATGGCGGCGTTGACCTCGTACGTGACCCTTCGCCTGTACGTGCGTGAATAACGAGTTGCCGCGGTTCCTATGCTGGAGTGTGTTCTGTATCGACCGTTCGAGGACCGGAAGGGCCTGTAAGTGAAGGAAAAGGGCCGGAAGGTCATCGCGACCAACCGCAAGGCACGTCACAACTACGCCATCATCGACACCTTCGAGACGGGGATCGCTCTCGTCGGGACCGAGGTGAAGAGCCTCCGGGAGGGCAAGGCATCGCTCGTCGACGCATTCGCCACAGTCGACGACGGTGAGGTGTGGCTGCGCGGACTGCACATCCCGGAATACGGGCACGGCACATGGACCAACCATGCTCCGCGCCGCACCCGCAAGCTGCTGCTGCACCGCCGCGAGATCGACACTCTCGTCGGCAAGACCCGCGAGGGCAACCAGACTCTCGTGCCGCTGTCGATGTACTTCTCCGACGGCAAGGTCAAGGTCGAGCTTGCGCTCGCGCGCGGTAAGCAGGACTACGACAAGCGTCAGGATCTCGCGCGCCGGACTGCCGAACGTGAGGTGACCCGCGAACTGGGACGACGCGTGAAGGGTATGCGCCGCTGATCGCGGTCGCCCTCGCGCTGGTCGCGGCCCTCGCGTACGGGCTCAGCGACTTCGCGGGTGGAGCCTCTTCGCGTCGTGCCAGCGCCCTCGGCGTCGTCGCGGTCACCTATCCGATTTCTCTCCTGCTCGCGTTGGCGGTCGCGCCGCTCGTGGGCGGCGAACCGACCGTGTCGTCCCTCGGGTGGGGAGCCGTTGCGGGCGTCGCCGGGGGCATCGCGATCTGGTGGTTCTATCTGGCACTCGCGTCGGGCCCGATGTCGGTGGTGTCCCCGCTCACCGCGGTTCTCGTGGCGGGCATCCCGGTGGTCGTCGGCATCTCGCTCGGTGAGCGGCCGGGCGCACTTTCCTACGTCGGCATCCTCGTTGCCGTCGTGGCAGTCGCACTCGTCAGCTGGGAATCCGACGAGACCGTCGTCGGCACGGAACACCCGCGCTTCACCGCGAAGGTGGCGTGGCTGACCGTGGGATCGGGCGTCGCGTTCGCCCTGTCGTTCATCGCCCTCGGCCGGATCGAGGAGGGAACCGGGCTGTGGGGGCTCGCCGTATCGCGCGTGACCGCGACGCTCGTCGTGTGGTGTGTCATCGGTGCCGTCTGGCGCGGCGTGGTGTGGCCGACGAAATCGATGATGCCGGTCCTGATCGGGATCGGTGCGCTCGACGTCCTCGCGAACGGTGCCCTCATCTTCGCGTACCAGCAGGGCATGCTGTCGCTCGTCAGTGTCGTCGCAGCCCTGTACCCCGCCGCGACGGTCCTCCTCGCGATGATCGTGCTGGGGGAACGCGTGGGCCGGCTCCGGCTGCTCGGCATGCTCGCGGCAGGTGTTGCGGTAGCGCTCATCAGTGTCGCGGCGTGAGTCTGCTCGAAGCCCGGCCGGAACCTGCGCGCCGACCGTAGCCTGAAGGTTGTTCGGGACAGCGACCTGCGAGCTCGTCTCTGCTTGCCGCGAGTCCGTGTGAGCTGCCGGGAGGCGACCGATGACCGATACTCTCGACCTGTCCGTCACCGTCGCGCGGAGGCTCGCCGACGAATCGGTGATCTGGCTGACCACGGTGGACGCGAAGTCCACGCCGGTGCCGACCCCCGTGTGGTTTCTGTGGAGGGATGGCAGCTTCCTGTTGTTCTCGCAGCCGGGCACACGCAAACTCGCAAACATCGCCGCCGATCCCCGCGTGGCGCTCAACCTCAACTCGGATGCCCACGGCGGCGACGTCGCGGTGTTCACGGGCCACGCCGTCCTCGACGCCGACGTTCCGGACGACGACTGGAACCGATACGTGGAGAAGTACGAGCAGCAGATGGCCTCCCTCGACTACACGCCCGCCCGCTTTCGCGACGACTACTCGGTGCCGGTCCGAGTGATTCCGGTCCGCGTCCGCCAGTGGTAGCGGATGCGGTGTGATCAGGCTCATTCCCTCTCGTCGGCCCGCTGTGACAATGAGAATGACAACGGGCGGATTCGTCGCTACAGTGGGTAGTCCTGCGGGGTTACACGACCTCGCAGGGACGTGCGGGGCTGAACGGTTTCGACTGCGTACGTTGAGCTAGGGGAAGCGTGTCGGTGCAGGCAAGAGACCACCGTAAGCGTCGCTGCAACCAATTAAGCGCCGAGACCACTCAGCGCGAGTACGCCCTCGCTGCCTAAGTAGCGATTGCGTCTCTGTCAGACCGGGTTTGCTCTCGACCCGGATCCTGGCATCGACTAGAGAGCTTTACCGTTCGGCTCGGTCGCGGAGTCGGATGGGACATCAAACAGCGACTGGGATCGTCATCTCGTCTTGTTCGCGGGAACGGGAGATCCAAGTAGAGACATAGCGAACTGCACACGGAGAAGCCCTGGCGAGGCGGCGGAGGACCCGGGTTCGATTCCCGGCAGCTCCACCGAAACCCCGGGTGGGAGACCTTTCGAGGTATCCCACCCGGGGTCCTTTTTTTGACGAGGGAAGGCTAGCTAGCTCGTCAGCAGATCCGTCATCTTGTCGAGGCATTGCTCGAGCCCTGCCTTCGACAGGTCGCGTGCCTGTTCATCCGCGTACCCGAACTCCGTGACGGTCAGCATTGTCCGGCCGTCGCTGCCCGGCACGAACGTGATGACGTGCCGCACGTCTTCGGGGACCCCGGGCGGGGATGCGACCCGCGTGCCCGACGCATCGGTGAAGGCGAGGTCGAACTCGAGGAGACTGGTCGGCTCGATCCTGCGGTAGGTCCAGGTGTTGAACATGTCCTGTCCGCCGTACTCGGCCGGAGCGCGCATGCCTACCAGTGACGTGCCACCGACCCGGAAGTCGAGGTCCGCGACCGGCACGGTGAAACCGTGAGGTCCCCACCACCTCTTGACATGTTCCGGGTCCTGCCACGCGCGCCACACCTCCTCGGCTGGTGCGCTGAACGTGCGGGTGCTGACGACATCGAAGGAATCGGGCACGGTGCCCTCCTGTCGGGGTGGATCGGACGCGGTCGTCGGGTATGACCTGCGGGTCGGGAAGAAATCATCGGAACCCGCGGCTGTGAAAACGAATACGTGTGACCGCCGACGTCGACGGATGTTCCGCCGGCGGGTCGCTCGATGGATACAGTCGGCAGGCATGAGGACCGCCCCCGCTCCGCTGCCCCGTCTGCGCCTGGCGTCGGCCGTGTACCGATTCCGGGAAAGCCTGTTCGCGTTGCCCGCGCTCATCGTCGTCGCAGGCGTGGTCGCCGCGGAGGTGACCGCGGTGCTCGACCGAACCGTCGAGGACGCGGACTCGGCGCCGTGGACCGTGGACATGCAGACCAACGCGGCGACGTGGTTGCTCAGCACCGTCGCCGGCGCCACCATCACCACCGCGGGAGTGGTCTTCTCGCTGACGGTCGTGAGCCTGCAACTGGCGAGCAGTCAGTTCTCTCCTCGCGTGATGCGCTCGTTCATCCGGGATCGCTTCAGCCAGACCGTAATAGGCATGCTCGTCGCGACGTTCGTATTCTGCGTCCTCACCCTGCGTCACGTCGGTGGTGACGCCACGTCGCCCGCACCGAGCATCGCGATGACGGTGTCACTTGTCCTGACCGTCGCGACGGTGATGCTGATCGTCGCGTACCTCGACCGGCTTGCACACCGGCTACAGGTCGGCGAGGTGGTCCGGTCCATCAGCAACGAAGCGGACCTGGTGATCGAGGCGATGACCCGTGCGGCAGAACGGGAAGTCCCGGCCGGGCCGGTGCGGTTCGACGAGTCCGCAGACGACGTCACAGTGCTGGCCCATGCGGACGGGTGGGTCTCGCAGGCGCCGACCGAGTACATCCTCCACGCGATCCCGCCGTCGACGGTCGTGCGACTCGAGACGCGACCGGGCGCGTATATCCACCGCGGGGAAGTTCTCATGCGCATTCATCCCGCACCGCAGGACGCCGAACGTGTACGCGCCCGCCTCCTCGCCACGGTCACGATCGGCGACGCCCGAACCATGCAGCAGGATTTCGACTTCGGACTGCGGCAACTCGTCGACATCGCGTTGCGCGCGCTCAGTCCCGCGATCAACGACCCCACGACGGCAATCGAGGTCGTTCTGCGACTGGGCAGTCTGCTGCGAATCGTCCTCGTTGCACCGGAGCAGGAAGTGTCGGTGGGTGGCCCCGACGGGCGGGTGCTGGTGCGACCGTGGCTGCTCTCGCCCGACGAATACATCGGGCATGCGTTCGACGAGATCCGTCGCACCAGTGCCGGTCAGGTGCATGTGACGCTGGCGCTGATCCGGGTGTTGCGGATGCTGGTCGAGCACGTCCGTGACGCGGGCCGGCCCGAGCATGTGCCCGCCCTCGAGCGGCAGATCCGGATGGTTCTCGAAACCGCCTCCGACCGCACCGACATTCACCCGGAAGATCTGGCGCTGCTCGAGGCGGTGGCCCGGTCCGCGGTCGATCCGGCCGAGCACCGTCTCGACTGATCGCCCAGCTTACGTCGGTGGGTACTCCGCGCATGCGTAGCTGATCTTGTGGGCAAGAACAGATTTCGACGGCGCTGGTCGGTTGTCCGAGTGGCGCCGACGACCGAACAGAGGTAGAAAGAATAGGTCTTCTCCGGCGCGATCGCGCCGGGAGACCCGGGTACAGCCAGTTGCCCGCCTGTCTGGGGTTCTCTCCCGGAGCGGGCTTACCCGTCCTCATCGAGGCGGTTCTCCAGTCAGGCACAGAGGTCGTATCGAGGTATTGCCCTGAAAGGACCACCCGGTCGAAATGAGTGATTCCACGTTTTCAGCTATCGGCACGTCGTCTGGTTCGTCCTCGGACCCTGTTCGCCATACCAGCCGAAGCGGATCGATGAGTACAGCAGAGATCAAAGCGCGCCTCGCGGTCATGTTCGGCGACGCCGACGAGGCCTCGTCCTCCGCAGAGGATGGGGATTCCCGGTAAGTACGAAGTGGATCGGGACGTCCGGTCGCCTCACGGCGAAAGGCATATCGCAGCTCCAGCCCAACGGAACTCTGCGACGGCAACGGGATTGAGCCCGGGGGACACGGTGCCGTCCCGATCCGCCCCGTTCAACACACTCTCGTTCCGCGGTATTCCGGGTACGCGGGTGTGATCCCGATCAACAGGGACCGGCGACATCGTGTGCCGCCGACCGGTCTACTGCCACGAACACACCGGAAGGGCCCGGCATCGTGCCGGGCCCTTCCGTGCGTGGGCTACGAGTTACCGCCGCCGCTGTTCTCGCCTCCGCGGGCCTTGGCCTCGGTCGGCTGCGCCTGGGCGCCCTTGCTGCCGACCTCGCTGGGATCGGCACTGTTCTGGTCGCCGAAGCTTCCGGTGCCGGCCTCGCCTCCGCGACGGGCCTGATCTTCGGTGTCCTCACGATTGCCGAACTGTCCGGGATTGTTCGAATCTGCCACTGGTACAGCTCCTTTCGGATGAACTTCCTGTCTTGCGACAGCCCTCATTGCGGCTCGTTCGGATCTATACCCGAGTCGCCGGGGCATACACGCGAGACCGGAGATTTTTTTCGGGTCCGGCGCAACGGGGCGGGGGATGCCGCCGTGCATTGGTTGGACAGTGTTTGGCATACACGCCACCGGCTATGCCTTCGGAATGCACTGGTTCGACACGCGCTGTGTAGAAGGAGACCGACGATGACAGAAGAAGATCTGTTCGGGCGAATCGAACAGTTGGTCCAGCGGGAGCAGGAGTTGCGCAGGCAATCAGGAAGCGACGGGGTCACCGGCGAGGACCGCGAGGAACTGCGCATGGTGGAGCAGCGTCTCGATCAGTGCTGGGATCTGCTGCGGCAACGGCGGGCAAAAGCGGAGTTCGGCGGAGACCCCGACGATGCGGAGCCGCGCCCGGCAGGAGAGGTCGAATCCTACCGTCAATAGGCGCGGTTGTTCGCGTGAAAACGTGTGGCGCACCGCGGCTTACGTGACGAGCACTCTTCGGTCTCGTGATGTGGGCCGACGGGCCCCTCGGCTGGTCGACCCGGGCGGGGACAGCCCGCCCGGGTCTGGATCGGGTTGCGGGGATCGGGACATCGCCGGCCCGGCCTGGGACGAGCCTGTGATCTGCGCGAGGAATTCGTGACAACGACGTGCGCGCTCGGAATCTTCGGCCATGACCTGCTCGAAGAATGCGGCGATGTCGTCGAGGCCGGCATTTTTCGCGTCGCGCACATACTGGCCGTAATCGTGACCGGCCTTGAGCGAGTGGTATTGCACCGAGATCAAATCGAAACTGACGTCGTCGAATCCGGTTTCACCGGTAGCCATGGCTCCTTGGTCGAGATGGGAACGGTCACGCGCCGCATACCCAGGTGCGGGGCGGCTATGCGGCACCGCCGCGTCCTGCATCCTCGGTGACGAGTTTCCGCTGTTCTCGCCGCCGCGGGCCTTGGCTTCGGTGGGTTGCGCCTGCGCGCCCCTGCTGCCCGGCCTCGCTGGGATCGGCACTGTTCTTGTCGCCGAATCTTCCGGTGCCGGCTTCGCCACCGCGACGGGCCTGTTCTTCGGTGTCCTCACGGTTGCCGAACTGTCCGGGGTTGTTCGAATCAGGCATCGGTACTTCTCCTTTCGGATGATCGTCGTTCGGTCCGAGAGCCCTCTCGCGGCGTCTCGCCCGCCGCGGTACCCGGCACGTGAGGGGCTACACCCGTCGTTCGAATCATGTTCTGTTGGCTCTCGATCAGGGGTGTACCTCGCGCATGCCTCGGCGCACACGGGCAAGATGAGACCTATACCGTCGACGAGGAGGTCACATGGCGCACGAACGAGCGGGGCAGCGGGCGACTGCGGAGGATCTGGAAGACCTCGCACACTTGGTCACCGCGTACTACACCGTGAAACCGGACCCGGAAGACCCGCTGCAGCAGGTGGCATTCGGAACGTCCGGGCATCGCGGTTCGAGCCTCGCCGGTGCGTTCAACGAAGACCACATTCTCGCCACCACGCAGGCGATCGTCGAATACCGCGCGGGGCAGGGCACCGGGGGACCGCTGTTCCTCGGCCGCGACACGCATGCACTGTCCGAACCCGCGTGGGCCACCGCGCTCGAGGTGCTCGTCGCCAACGACGTCGAAGTCGTCATCGATTCCCGCGATCGTTACACCCCGACGCCTGCGGTCAGCCATGCGATCCTGCGGCACAACGCAGGGGCAGGCCACCGTGCAGACGGGATCGTGGTGACCCCCTCCCACAACCCTCCGCGCGACGGCGGCTTCAAGTACAACCCGCCGTCGGGTGGTCCTGCCGACAGTGACGCGACCTCGGCGATCGCGGCACGCGCCAACGAACTGCTCGCCGCCGGACTCGCCGGAGTGAAACGGGTTTCGGTGGTTTCCGCCCTGGGCGGGGCAGGGCGATACGACTTCCTCGCGACCTATATCGACGACCTGCCGAACGTCGTCGACCTCGGTGCGATCCGCGCCGCAGGACTGCGCATCGGTGCCGATCCCATGGGCGGCGCGAGCGTCGACTACTGGGGCGAAATCGCCGAACGGCACGATCTGGACCTGACGGTCGTGAACCCCCTCGTCGACGGAACCTGGCGTTTCATGACACTCGACACCGACGGCAAGATCCGCATGGACTGCTCGTCGCCCAATGCGATGGCGTCCATGATCGAGGCGCGTCACGATTTCGACCTGGCGACCGGCAACGACGCCGACGCCGATCGGCACGGCATCGTCACTCCGGACGCCGGTCTGCTCAATCCGAATCACTACCTCGCGGTGGCCATCGACTACCTGTTCCGGAACCGGCCCGGGTGGTCTGCCGAAAGTAAGGTCGGCAAGACCCTGGTCAGCTCGTCGATGATCGACCGGGTCGCCTCGGGTCTCGGCCGGTCCCTGCTCGAGGTACCGGTCGGTTTCAAGTGGTTCGTGCCCGGCCTGCTCGACGGCTCGCTGGGTTTCGGAGGTGAGGAGAGTGCGGGTGCGTCGTTCCTCCGGCACGACGGCTCGGTCTGGACCACCGACAAGGACGGCATCGTCCTGGCTCTGCTCGCTGCCGAGATCACGGCCGTCGCGGGCAAGAGCCCCTCGCAGTACTACGGAGACCTCGCGGCCCGGTACGGCAGTCCGTCGTACGCCCGGGTCGACGCACCGGCGACGCGCGACCAAAAGGCGGTGCTCGCGAAACTGTCTCCCGACCAGGTCGACGCCACCGAACTCGCCGGGGAGCCGATCACCGCGACGCTCACCACCGCCCCGGGCAACGGGGCCCCTATCGGTGGCCTGAAGGTGACCACGGAGAACGCATGGTTCGCCGCCCGGCCCTCCGGGACCGAGGACGTCTACAAGATCTATGCGGAGTCCTTCCGGGGACCGGAGCACCTCGCGGAGGTACAGCAGGCGGCCCGGGACCTCGTCTCGTCGGTCCTGTCCTGATCGGTCCCGTCCCGGTCGGCGTGCGGCGCGGGGATCCGCGGCGCCGGCCGGGTCGTGCGCGTAGCTAACATCGTGGGCATCATGCGTACACGTGAGGCGGCGTTGCCGCGGGAGATCTGGGTTCTGGTCGCGGCGAGTTTCGTCATCGCGCTCGGCTTCGGCCTCGTCGCCCCGGCACTTCCGCAATTCGCACGCAGCTTCGACGTGGGAGTGACCGCCGCATCGGTCGTGATCTCGGCGTTCGCCGCGATGCGCCTGATATTCGCCCCGTTCAGCGGGCGGCTCGTCCAGAAGCTGGGGGAGCGGCCCATCTACATCACGGGGCTGCTCATTGTGGCCGTCTCGACCGGCGCGTGCGCTTTCGCGGAAACCTACTGGCAGCTGCTCGTCTTCCGGGGGCTCGGCGGTATCGGTTCTACGATGTTCACGGTGTCGGCACTGGGCCTGCTGGTGCGTATCGCGCCGCCCGATGCCCGTGGTCGCGTCTCGGGCCTGTACGCCACCAGCTTCCTGCTCGGAAATATCTTCGGCCCCCTCGTGGGCGGCGCTCTGACAGGCCTCGGTCTGCGGGCACCGTTCCTGATCTACGCCGTGGCCCTGCTGATCGCCGCCGCTGTGGTGGGCGTGATGTTGCGCTCGTCGCACCTGGCGCAGCCCACCAC
Organism: Rhodococcus sp. NPDC060084; assembly: GCF_042730335.1. Taxonomy (NCBI): domain Bacteria; kingdom Bacillati; phylum Actinomycetota; class Actinomycetes; order Mycobacteriales; family Nocardiaceae; genus Rhodococcus; species Rhodococcus sp. NPDC060084. Next base: position 27,612 of record NZ_JBHWWX010000032.1, on the reverse strand, counting down.
GGGCGAACGGCTCCGGATCATGGGGTTGCGGGAAGCGCTGGGCTCCCCGATCTACCGCGCCGCTCTCGGTTCGAACTTCGCCAACGGCTGGGCCGTGTTCGGGGTGCGCGTCGCGATGGTGCCGCTCTTCGTCGTCGAAGCCCTGGGGCAGGGAGAGGCGTTCGCAGGCATCGCTCTCACCGCATTCGCCGTGGGCAATGCTGTCGTGCTCATCCGCGCGGGCAGGTGGTCCGACCGGTACGGACGGCGGCCGTTCGTCCTCGCCGGACTGATGATCTGCGGTGTCGGCACCATCGTGATGGGACTGACCGAGAGCGTGGCGCTCTTCCTCATCACGTCGTTCGTGGCAGGGCTAGGGTCGGGTCTGTCGAACCCGTCACAGCAGGCCGCGGTCGCCGACGTCGTCGGCAGCAAGGCGCGCGGTGGCCCAGTCCTCGCCACGTTCCAGATGACGGCAGACGTCGGCACGGTGATCGGGCCGGTCGTGGCGGGACTGCTCGCCCAGCACCTGTCGTTCTCGACGGCGTTCGCCGTGACGGGCGTGATCATGCTGGTCGCTGCGGTTCCGTGGTTCCTCGCCGGCCGCCGCACCCCCGACCGCATCGCCCCGGCGGACGAGGTGATCAAGGACACTGGCAGCTGAGCACGGGATCGGTAGTGTCGAACCTGTGTGGATTCGCATCGTCTCGACGGCTGCGCGCGTGGGTTTGGCAGCCGTGTGGCTGGTGTCGGGGTGGAGCAAGTTCTCCGACCCCACGCAGACCGTAGTCGCGGTACGGGCGTACCAACTCCTTCCCGCCGACCTGGTGCGGCCGTTCGCCGCAGTCTTCCCGGTGGTCGAACTCATCCTGGGACTGTTGCTGCTCATCGGGCTGGCGGTACGCCCGGCGGCGGTGGCGAGTGCGATAGGCCTGGTAGTGCTCATCGCGGCGATTGCCTCGGCATGGGCGCGCGGCTTGTCGATCGATTGCGGATGCTTCGGTGGTGGTGGCACCGTCGCCGACGCCGACGCGTGGGATTACGCCTCCGAGATCCTGCGAGACCTGGGATTCCTCGCGGCAGCCGTCTGGCTCATGGTGTTCCCGCGCACCCCCGCCGCGCTGGGCCCCGGATCGCGGACGCTCTCAGTGCGTCCTCAGCCCACAGTGGCAGAGTGAACCCGGACATTCTCCGACGAACAAAGGGCAGAAGTCGTGAATGCGAAGAAGGTCAAACCGGTGAAGTACACGCCGGAACCGACGTCGAACAAGTTCACCTACATCCTCGGCGGCGTCGCTGTCGTGGTGATCGCCGCGCTCGTCATCGGCGGCGTGCTGTGGACCTCGGGCGGTAGTGACGCCCGGAACGACGGATACGGGACGGTGCAGAACGCCGCGGTGGAGGTGAGCCTCGACGACGGAGCGATTCTCCTCGGTCGGCCCGACGCCGCGGCCACCATCGATCTGTACGAAGACCCGATGTGCCCGTACTGCGCCGAACTCGAGCACAAGCACTCGCAGGAACTCGCCCAGGCGATCGACAACGGCGAGGTTGCTGTCCGGTACCACATCCTTGCGTTCCTCGACCGGCTGTCCAGCAGCGGCGACTACTCGACACGTTCTGTGGCCGCAGCGCAGTGCGTCGCGGAAAGCGGTGACGCGGTGGTCTTCTCCAAGTTCCACGACACGCTCCTCTCGCCCGATACGCAACCGGCGGAGGGCGGCGACAGCGACCTCGACAACGCTGCACTCGCGCAACTGGCACGCGATGCGGGCGCATCCGACGAAACCGTGCAGTGCATCGCCGACGGAGCCCGCGTGGAGCAGGCGGCCGCCGACGCGGAGGCCGGTCGGCAGAAGCTTGCTACGACCGGCGCGACCGGCACGCCTGCCGTGATCTACAACGGCACCGTCATCGATGCCCTTGGCAACGAGAACTGGATCGCGGAACTGTCCGGATAGCGGCGCGGTGGGAGGCCCCGGCAGGGCGCCTCCCACCGTTCCCCCGCCGACCAGGCGATTTGTTGGCGGCGAGCGCAATGGTGTAACTTTCTTTCAGCGCACGGGGTTGCCCCCGACGCGCAGAAAATGGATACGGGGCTATGGCGCAGCTGGTAGCGCACCACACTGGCAGTGTGGGGGTCAGGGGTTCGAGTCCCCTTAGCTCCACGTAACCCGAACACAAACTTGCCCCGCCTGATGGCGGGGCAAGTTTCGTTTGTGGGTGGGTCGATGAGGTCGACTCGTTCATCGCTCACCGTGCACCCCGTAGTCAGCTTCGCGGAGTCGCCGCCACTTCAGAGATACCGGCCCGTGATGCTGTCAGCGTCCGCGGCGATCTCGTCCGGCGTTCCCGTGGCGGTGATGCGTCCCCCTGAGGTGCCCCCTCCCGGACCGAGGTCGATCACGTAGTCCGCGTTGCGGATCATGTCGAGATCGTGCTCGATGATGACGACGGTGGCGCCGCGGACGATGAGACGGTCGAGCACACGGAGAAGCGTCTGCACGTCGAGGGGATGCAGTCCGATCGAGGGCTCGTCCAGCACGAACAGGGTGTCGTGCTGATCTCGGTCGATGTCGGCGGAGAGCTTGAGCCGTTGTGCCTCACCACCGGCAAGGGTCGTGGTCGCTTCACCGAGGGTGAGATACCCGAGGCCGAGGTCCGCGAGCACCCGGAGCCGGCTGTGCACCTTTCTGAGGTCGGCGAGTTCGGGAAGGGCCTGTTCGACGGTGAGCCGGAGTACCGCGGGTAGCGAGAGTGCTTCTCGCTGCTCTCCGTCGGCATGGCGCACGGTGCGGACGATGTCGTGGGCAGCGGCGTTGTAGCGGGCCCCCTCGCATCCGGGACAGACGATGTCGACGTCGGGGAGGAACTGCACGTCGAGAGAGATCTGCCCGGTGCCGTCGCAGTCCGGGCACCGCAACGACCCGGTGTTGTAGGAGAAATCGCCGGCTTTCAGGCCGCGTTCCTTCGCGTCGGGGGTGGCGGCGTACGCGCGCCGCAACTCGTCGAGGACGCCGCTGTAGGTGGCCACGGTCGAACGGACGTTCAGTCCGATGGGGGCGGCGTCGACAACTGCGACGCTGCCGATGCCGGCGGGATCGACGCTCGTCACGTGTGGGGGAAGCCTGTTCCCCGCGGCGACCGCGGTGAGCGCCGGGACGAGGCTCTCGAGGATCACGGTCGTCTTACCCGAACCGGACACGCCCGTGACAGCGGTGAGTCGTCCTTTGGGCAGGTCGACGTCGAGGGCATGGACCGTGTGGATCGGGGTGGTGGACATCCGGATATGCCCGTGATCGAACACCGCACCGGCCTCGGCCAGTGAACGGACACGCTCGTGCACCGTGTCCGTGAGGAACGGCGCGATACGGGACCGTGGGTTGCCCTCGAGTTCCGGCAGCGTGCTGGACGCGATGACGGTGCCGCCCTCTGCGCCGGAGCCGGGACCGATCTCGATGAGCCAGTCCGCTTCCCGGAGGACCTGGGTGTCGTGGTCTACGACCACGACGGAGTTCCCGTCCGCGAGCAGCTTCCTGATGACCGCGATGAGCCCGTCGATGTTGGACGGGTGCATCCCGATGGAGGGCTCGTCGAGCACGTACAGAACGCCGGTGGTGCGATTGCGGACGGCGCGCGAGAGCTGCACGCGCTGACGTTCCCCCGTGGAGAGAGTCGACGACGCGCGGTCGAGGGTGAGGTAGCCCAGCCCGAGGCCGAGCAGCATCCGGGCGGTCTCGACCATCTGGGTGACGATGCTGTCCGCCATCGCCGTCATGTCCGCGGGCACGAGAGCCGGGAGAGTCCGAACCCAGGCCGTGACGTCTTCCAGGGTTTTCGCTGTCGCGTCGGCGAGGGATATTCCGTCGACGAGAGTCGAGCGGGCCCGGGTGCTGAGTCTCGTGCCCTCGCAGGCCGGGCAGGTCTGCACGCTCAGGAACCGCTCGATCCGTCCCAGACCCTTCTCCGTCTCCGCCTTCTTCAACGCTTCGACGACGGACTGGTGGGCATTGCGGTAGGTGACGTTGAGGTCGAACAGCTTCCCGTTCTTCGACGGGTACAGGATCGAGCGCTTCTCCTCCGGGCCGGCGAACACGATCTTCCGTTCCTGCTCGGTGAGTTCGGCGAACGGCACCGTGGTGCGGACACCCATCTCGGCGACAACTTTCGGGTTCGCCACGAGTCCGAACATGCCCCACGGCGCGACCGCGCCCTCGTCGATGGTCAGCGACTCGTCCGGGACCAGGGTGGTGTCGTCGACGTCGCGCACGATGCCGGTACCGCCACAACGCTCGCACGCGCCTTCGCTGTTGAACGCGAAGGACTCGGCGCTCGGCGGGCCGAACACGACCCCGCACACCGGGCAGGTCAGTGGCAGATCGCGGGCGACATCGATCGTGGGTTCCATCAGGTGCCCGTTGGGACACCGATGGTGGCCGAGGCGGGAGAAGATCAACCGGAGGCTGTTCAGCAGCTCTGTGGAGGTTCCGAACGTGGATCGCACGCCGGGGATCGCGGGCCGCTGGCGGAGTGCGAGCGCGGCGGGGACGTGCTCGACGCTGTCGACTGCCGCGCGCGTTGCCTGCGTCAGCCGCCGACGCGTGTACGTGGACAGCGCCTCGAGATAGCGTCGCGATCCTTCCGCGTAGAGCACCCCTAGAGCGAACGACGATTTTCCGGATCCGGAGACGCCCGCGATGGAGACGAGCGTGTTCAGCGGTAGATCTACGTCGATGTGCCGCAGGTTGTTCACGTGCGCGCCACGCACGCGAATCGAGGTGGGGAGGGAACTCTGCGGTTCGTCGTGCTCGGCCATGCTGTGAGTCCCTCCGCGCAGGCGGTGAAGAAGCAGCCGCCTCGCCGACCCTTCTGGTCAGGGGAGCGCGCTGTCGAGACTGCCGGTAAGGGATTCCGTCCGGAACACCTACCGGTGTCAGGATTCGGACCGGTCTTTCCTCACGGTACTGGAGCCGATGAAAAAAACTCGGCGCCAGGACTCGCGGTACGGCCGCGGCGCTCGGGGGAGGCCGGGGTCGAAGCTGCGAGTACTGGCGCCGAGTTACCTGGTGGTCAGGAAACGGGCTGCGGCGACGGGGTCGTCGTAGGCACCGTCGTGGTGGCCGGGGCGGTGGTGCCCGTCGGCTGCTCCGTCGTCGGCTCACCGGTGGTCGGCTGACCGGCGGTGGTCTCGCCCGTCGCCGGCGCCGGCGCGCCGGCACCTTCGGGAGCGGGAACTGTGCCCGGAGCCGGTGCGACGACGGGCGGCGTGCCCGACGGTGCGGCCGGTGCGGGGGCGACGCTCGGTGCGGGAGCACCCGGTGCCGGAGCGGAGGGTGCCGGTACAACGCCGTCCTGTGTCGGCGAGGTGTCCGTCTGCTCGCTGGGAGCGGGCGCGGGTGTCGTCTCGGAGGTCTCCGGGGTCTCGGAGCCTTCCGCAGCCTCGGCGGCGGCCATCATCCGCATCGCCTTGGCTTCGGCGTCCCTGGACACGGGCTTGCCCTGCTTGGCCTGCTCGGCAAGGTGGTTGAGCCATGCGGCCGCATAGTCGACGGTGCTGGTGCCCTTGCCGTCGATGTCGTCGTCCCAGTAGTCGAAGTGGTGACCGTAATGGTCGTCCGTCTCCTTGTTGTAACCGAAGGTCTGGTCGTACGGATCGCTCATGATCACCGCGAGGGTGTTCTGGTTGCTCCGCACAAATCCGACGACTTCCTTGAGGAGCTTCTCCGGGAGGTACGCGAGGTTGGCCAGGCGGTCCGCGGGGATGGGCTGGGCGCCGTCGGCGACCGGCGTGGTCTTGGGAGCCGCCGGGACGTAATCGGGGTCGGACACCTTGATCAGAACGTCGAGGAACGTCTCATCCGACTGCATCCAGTCCTCGTTGGCGGAGACATCGGCGAGGGCCAGCAGCGCGACCCGGCCCACGACCTGCGCGAGATCGGCACCCGTGGCAGGGGACAGCCCCTCCCGCTCGAACGCATCACCGTTGACCTGACGGCCGAGGTTGACCAGCAGTTCGATCAGGGCGATGTTGTCGGGCGTCGAGCATGCGAAGTCTCCCTCGGAGCAGAAGGAGGCAACCTTGCCGTCCAGATGGCCGAACCCGCCGCCCGTTCCGGGCAGCACTCCGCCACCGGGAGCGGGGCCCGCGCCCGGCTCGTAGGGACGGTCGAAGCCGTTGGGGTTGCTGGGATCGTCGGCGCCCGGGAAGAATCCTCCGTCGACGCCGCGGCCGGCGTCGGACAGAATGACGACTCCCGTGACCGCAGAAGGATCGCCGTTCGGCCAGGTGCCGTCCGGGTTCTGCTCCTGGTTGCCGATCTGCATCGCCGCACGCCGGGCGACATCCGCGCCTTCGCTGAAGCCGACGATGGCGAACTGCGTATCGGGGCACGAGGCCTGGATCGCCTTCATGACCTTGATGGTGTTGTCGGCGCCCGTGTTCACGGCGTCTTCGTAGCTCGACAGGTCGGCGGGGTACTCGACGTAGATCGCCGCGTACCCGTTCTCGCCCTCGTGGTCCTTCATCGGCGCGTTGATCACCGGATCCACCCAGTGGCTCCGGTACGCGCCCTGCTGCGCCGCGGGCAACCTGTTGCCGTTCTCATCGACGAGCATCTTGGTCTGGTCGCGGGGGGTGTCTCCACGTCCGCCGACGCCGATGCTGACCATGTCATGGCATTCGGTCGTCGAGGCCATACCCGCCAGAGCGGGGTCGGCGACGGTGGGCGGGGTCGGTTGCGGCCACGCGATGGCGACTGCCGCCGCGACCCCGAGCGCGAGAGGCGCGAGCACGCCCGCGAAAATCTTGCCGCGTGACGGCGACGTTCCATTAGCCATGGGCTTTTCCAATCCGTTTCACCTGTCGAACATCCGGTGCGAGGATGCGGGCGGGTCACATCACACGTCGTACAAACCCGTCCCTGTGTTACATCGAAGCCCGCGGCGGAGGAGAGACGCATGGACACATCCGACGGCTCGTCCGGGACCGAGCTCCCGGCCGCGATGGGAAAGGTGTCTCGGCGTGCCCTGTCCAAGCACGGATACACGCGGTTCGACGACCTGACCTCGGTGACGTCGAAAGAACTGCTGACCATCCACGGCGTCGGCCCGAAGGCGATCCGCATTCTGGGTGAGGAACTCGCCGGACGGGGCCTGCGCTTCCGGGACGAGTGATCCAAATCCAGCGTTCGCCCGCCGGGCTGCCCGTTCTGATCTTTCCCCCGGCCGGGCTCCTCCTCGACGACGCGTTGGGGCCTGCCGGGAGGCGATAGGGTCGATATCACCGATCGGCGCGAGCCACAGTACGAAGGAGACATCACCATGTCGCAGACAGTCCGCGGAGTTATCGCACGCGCGAAGGGAGTCCCCGTCGAGGTCGTCCCCATCGTGATACCCGATCCCGGGCCGGGCGAAGTCGTCGTCGCGATCGCTGCGTGCGGTGTGTGCCACACGGATCTGCACTACCGCGAGGGTGGAATCAACGACGAGTTCCCGTTCCTGCTCGGACACGAAGCGGCAGGTGTCGTCGAATCGGTCGGCGAAGGTGTCGAGTCGGTCGCCGTGGGCGATTTCGTGGTCCTGAACTGGCGTGCCGTGTGTGGGCAGTGCCGCGCGTGTAAGCGTGGTCAGCCCCAGTACTGCTTCTCGACGTTCAACGCCACCCAGAAGATGACCCTCGAGGACGGCACGGAACTGAGCCCTGCGCTGGGTATCGGCGCGTTCGCCGACAAGACCCTCGTGCACGCCGGCCAGTGCACCAAGGTCGATCCGAGCGCGGATCCCGCCGTGGTGGGCCTGCTCGGCTGCGGCGTGATGGCGGGCCTCGGTGCCGCCGTGAATACGGGGGGCGTGACGCGCGGCCAGTCGGTCGCGGTCATCGGATGCGGCGGCGTCGGCGACGCCGCGATCATGGGTGCCCGGCTCGCCGGCGCCGGCAAGATCATCGCCGTCGACCGCGACGACAAGAAGCTCGAGTGGGCCACCGACTTGGGAGCGACCCACACGATCAACTCCACCTCGACCGACGCGGTCGAGGCGATCAAGGAGATCACCGGGGGCTTCGGTGCCGACGTCGTGATCGACGCCGTCGGTCGCCCGGAGACTTACAAGCAGGCCTTCTACGCCCGCGACCTGGCGGGCACCGTCGTTCTGGTGGGTGTTCCGACTCCGGACATGACCCTCGAGATGCCGCTCATCGACTTCTTCTCGCACGGCGGCTCCCTCAAGAGCTCGTGGTACGGGGATTGCCTGCCCGAACGTGACTTCCCGACGTACGTCGACCTGTACCAGCAGGGACGTCTGCCCCTCGAGAAGTTCGTCACCGAACGTATCGGCATCGACGATGTCGAGAAGGCGTTCGAGACCATGCACCGCGGTGAGGTTCTCCGATCGGTGGTGGTCTTGTGAGCACCGTGTCCCCGATCCGGGTGGATCGGGTCGTCACCCGCGGGATCTTCGCCCTCGACGGCGGGGAGTGGGAAGTCGACAACAACATCTGGCTGGTCGGCAACGACGACGAGGTGGTGGTGATCGACGCCGCGCACACAGCGCAGCCGATCATCGATGCCGTCGGCGGCCGCAACGTGGTGGCGATCGTCTGCACCCACGCGCACAACGATCACATCACCGTCGCACCCGAGCTGTCGGACAAGCTCGACGCGCCGATCCTCCTCAACCCCGCAGACGACATGCTCTGGGAGATGACCCACCCGGGCGTCGCCCACGGCACAATCGAAGACGGGCAACGGATCTCGGTGGCGGGTACCGACATTCAGACGATCGCGACACCGGGTCACTCACCGGGTTCGGTCTGCCTGTACCTGCCCGAAGCCGGCGAATTGTTCACCGGCGACACGTTGTTCTCGGGCGGCCCGGGTGCGACCGGACGCTCCTTCTCGGATTTCCCGACGATCATCGGGTCGATCCGCGACAAACTGTTCGCGCTGCCCGCCGAGACCACGGTGCACACCGGGCACGGTGACGGAACCACGATCGGCACGGAGTCTCCGCACCTCGAAGAGTGGATCAAGCGGGGTAGCTGACACCCGTCGCAGGTGGTTCCGGGGCCGGACGCCGCCGGAACCACCCGCGTGGGCGGCGTAGTGCTCGCCGCTACCCTCACCGTATGGTGAAGAAGCAGATACCGGTGGTGGTGGTCGCCGGGTTCCTCGGCTCGGGAAAGACGACCCTCCTCAACCATCTCCTGCGCAACACGCGCGGCGCGCGGATCGGTGTGATCGTCAACGATTTCGGCTCGGTCAACATCGACTCGATGATGGTGGCCGGCCAGGTCGACTCGATGGTCTCGCTCAGCAACGGATGCCTGTGCTGCGCAGTCGATGTCAGCGACATGGATGCGATGCTCGACCGGCTCGCCCATCGGTCGTCGGATCTCGATGTCATCGTCGTCGAAGCCAGTGGTCTCGCCGAACCCCGGAACATGATCCGTCTCGTCGTCGGGTCGGAGAATCCGTTCGTCACCTACGGCGGCCTCGTACTCGTTGTCGACGCCGTGGAATTCGACGGGGTCCGGGCAGCACATCCCGAGATCGAACAGCACGTCGCGCTCGCAGACCTGGTGCTGCTCAACAAAACCGACCGTATCGACAGCGACGCGCACGACGACCTGCTCGGCGTAGTGTGCGGCCTCAACTCCCGCGCCGCCGTCGTCTCGACCGAGCACGCGCGGATCGATCCGGCTCTGCTGTTCGACATACCCGACCGGCCCGAACCGCAGCCGGGCGAACAACTCACCCTCGACCGGTTGCTCTACCCGGAAGACGAACACGACCACGTGCATCTGCACGACGGGTACAACGCCGTCACGTTCGAGACCCGGGACGCACTACACCCCCGCGCGCTGGTCGATTTACTCGAGAACCAGCCCGCAGGGGTGTTTCGTATCAAAGGCTATGTGCGCGTCGCCGCCGGACTACGAGTGAGCACGTACCTGGTGCACACGGTGGGCGATCACATCCGGTTCGAACCCGTCGGCCGCGGCGAGAGCGTCCCCGACTGCACAACATTGGTGGTGATCGGTGCCGATCTCGACACGGACGCTGTCCGCGAACGATTGACGGGATGCATTGCGACCGAACCGGTGTCGGGCGACGCACTGTACGCCGTCCACCGGTTCACGCCACGCTGAACCCGGCTGGGGATCAGCGCGGGGTAGCAGTCGGGCGCGTCGAACGACGACGACCGGTGGCAGCGACTCCGCCGTGTCCGGTCGAGGAACGCTGTCCGGCCGGCGCACCCTGGCGGGTGGCGGAACCGGCGCCCTGACGGGACGAGGAACCCTGACGGGACGAGGAACCCGAGCCCTGACGTGCTGCGCCGCCCTGGGACGGGGTGCGGCGGCGTCCGCCGGCGGACCCACCGGACCGCTGCGGACGCGACGTACCGGTGGCCTGAGCCTGGACCGGCTTCGGCGCGACATACGGAGCGATTTCACCGACGAGCGCGAGAACGTGCTCGGAGTTCGCCGTCGACTTGATCGGCGTGACGTTGATCGCGGCCTTCCGCATGATGACGGCGAGATCCCTGCGCTGGTCCGGAAGGACGAGCGTGACGACGTCGCCGGCGCTTCCGGCGCGCGCGGTGCGACCCGAACGGTGCAGGTATGCCTTGTGCTCGGCCGGCGGATCCACGTGGACGACGAGTTCGACGTCGTCGACGTGCACGCCGCGGGCCGCGACGTCGGTGGCCACGAGAACCCGTGCCTCACCCGACGAGAACGCTGCGAGGTTCCGGTCGCGAGCGTTCTGCGACAGGTTGCCGTGCAGATCGACCGCCGGGATTCCCGAGTCGGTGAGCTGCTTGGCCAGCTTGCGGGCCTGATGCTTGGTGCGCATGAACAGGATTCGGCGTCCGTTGCCCGAGGCAAGGGTGCGAATGAGATCCTTCTTGGCGTCGACGCCGGCCACATCGAAGATGTGGTGCGTCATCGCCGCGACGGGGGAGTTCGCCTCGTCGACCGAGTGCATCACCTGGTTGTGGAGGAAGCGCTTGACGAGCTTGTCGACTCCGTTGTCCAGGGTCGCCGAAAACAGAAGGCGCTGGCCGTTGCTCGGCGTTGCGTTCATGATGCGCGTGACGCCCGGGAGGAAGCCGAGATCGGCCATGTGGTCGGCCTCGTCGAGCACCGTGATCTCGATCGCGTCGAGCGAGACGAACTTCTGGCGCATGAGATCTTCGAGGCGTCCCGGGCAGGCGATGACGATGTCGACGCCGCGGCGCAGGGCCTCGACCTGGCGGCTCTGCGACACGCCACCGAAGATCGTGGTCACCCGAAGGCCGGACGCATGCGCGAGAGGCTCGACGACCGCTGCAATCTGCGTTGCGAGTTCGCGGGTGGGCGCAAGTACGAGGCCGCGGGGACGGCCCGCAGCGCGGGTGGAGCCACCGGCGAGACGCGCGGTGAGGGGGATCGAGAAAGCAAGGGTCTTACCGCTACCCGTACGGCCGCGGCCGAGCACGTCGCGTCCCGCGAGCGTGTCGGGGAGGGTGTCGACCTGGATCGGGAAGGGGCTGGTGATTCCGGAGTCACTCAACGTAGCGACGAGAGGACGGGGAACACCGAGATCGGAAAAAGATGTGGTCATAGAACAGCGCTGCCTTTCACTGCGGCGTGTGTGCACTCGACGGGAAGTGTTCCCGTGGTGCTGACGTGATCGCCGCAAGGAAAGCCGGTGCGTGTGCAGAGAGCTGCAGTATGCATGCGGGTCGGGCACGATCCCGATCCCGCCGGTATCCCACGACGGTGGGTGTCTTCGTGACACCCGAACCACATCACCCTACCGCACACCCGGACGGGTACGGCCCGCTCGGTTACAGGCCGACCCACTCGGTGACACCGTGGGCGAAGTGCTGGCGCTTCCAGATCGGCACTTCGTGTTTGATGCGTTCCACCAGGTCGGCGCAGGTGGAGAAGGCTTCGGCGCGATGCGGCGCGGCGACGGCGGCGACGAGGGCGAGATCGCCGATGGTGAGATGTCCCACTCGGTGGACGGCGGCCACGGGAAGTCCCGACGCCGCGGCGGCCTCCTCGCAGCAGCGGCGCAGGAAGGCTTCCGCGTCGGGATGTGCCTGGTACTCGAGCGCGGTCACGGCCTGGCCGCCGTCGTGGTTGCGCACGACACCGGTGAACACCACCACCGCTCCGTGTTCGGGGCCGGCGACCGCGGCGTCCACTACCGCAGGGTCGAGCGGCTCCGCCGAAATCCTGGCCAGCACTTGGCTCTTGCCGCCGGTCTCGTCGGTCCGTCCCGTCGTGCCGACGCCGTCTGCTGCACTTACGCGCCCCGGTTCACTCATGTGCTCCGCCTCCTGCCACTTGCGCCAGTAGATGATCGAGGATCGGTTCGAGCGCGGCGAGTCCGTCCTTCACGCCACCGGGCGAGCCCGGCAGGTTCACGACGACCGTGCGGCCCGCGAGCCCGGCGACCCCACGTGAGAGGACCGCGTGAGGGGTGACCTCGAGTCCGCGTCTGCGGATCGAGTCCGCGACCCCCGGTAGTTCGCGATCGAGCACCGCGCGGGTCGCTTCGGGGGTGGCGTCGGTCGGCGACGCGCCGGTGCCCCCGGTGGTCACGATCAACGCCGGTGCTCCTCGGAGCGCATCTGCAAGGCCGGCAGCGATCTGCGCATCGGCATACACGAGCGGGCCGCGGACGCTGAATCCGCGCTCGCCCAGCCACTTCTCGATCACCGGTCCGGTGCGATCCTCGCGAGTTCCCGCGGCGACGCCGGTGGACGCCACCACGACAACTGCCGAGCGCTCTGCCGAATCGCCACCGTCCGGCGCGGTATCGGCCTGCGGTTCGGCGCGCTGGGTGTCGGAGTCGCCGCGACGCCAGCGACCGTGCTTGCCGCCTTCCTTCGAAACGAGTCGGACCCCGTCCAGGGTCGCGGCGGGGTCGACGGCTTTGACCATGTCGTGCAACGTGAGTCCTGCGACGGCAACGGCGGTGAGTGCTTCCATCTCGACGCCGGTAGGGCCCTTCGTCTTGGCGGTCGCCTCGATGGTGATCGCGGTGTCGGTGAATCCGAACGTCACCTTCACCGACGACAATGCGAGCTGGTGGCACAAGGGAATCAGTTCCCAGGTCCGCTTCGCCGCGGCGATACCGGCGATGCGGGCGGTGGCGAGGACGTCGGCCTTGGGCATGTCGTCGGCCCGCACGAGCGCGACGACTTCCGGCGTGGTGACGAGGTGGCCGGCGGCGAGTGCTGTCCGCGTGGTGTCGGCCTTTGCGGACACGTCGACCATGCGGGCGCGGCCCTGGTCGTCGAGATGGCTCAATTCGCTCACAGTGTCAGCACTTTCACGAGGTCTCCGGCTTCGAGTGAGACGGTGTCGGCGGGGATGTCGAGAAGGACGTCGGCAGCGGCCAGACCGGCCACCTGGTGCGATCCGCGCCCGGCGGCGGGTCTCACGGTGCGACCGTCGAGGACACCGCGCAGGAACTGGCGTTTGCCCGCGATCGAGGTCAGATCGGTGGCAAGGGGAAGCATTTCGGTTACGGGCGGTGGGTATCCCGCTGCGGCTCGGAGTGCTGGGCGCGCGAACACCTCGAAGGAAACCAGTGCGCTGACGGGGTTGCCGGGAAAGGTCAGCACCGGAACGCCGTCGATCACCGCGGAACCTTGGGGGCCACCGGGCTGCATCGCGACCGAGACGAACCTGCCGCCCCTGGGCTGAAGAGTGTCTTTGACGACTTCGAAGTCGCCTTTCGACACCCCTCCCGAGGTGAACACGACATCGGCCACGCGCACGGCGTAGGAGAGCATCGTGGCGAACTCGTCGGGGTCGTCGTGGCAATGGTCGACCGAGACGACATCGGCGCCGTTGGCGGCGGCACTCGCGGCCAGGGCCGGGCCGTTGGAGTTGTAGATGCGGCCGGGGCCGAGCACCTCGCCCGCGGTGACGAGTTCGCTTCCGGTGGAGATCACCGCGACGCGCGGTCGTGCCCGGACCGGGATATCCGTCAGTCCGACTGCGGCGAGCGCAGCGATGTGGCGGGCCGCGAGCACCGTGCCCGCGGTGAGCAGGCAGTCGCCCACCCGGACATCGCTGCCGGCTTCCCGGACGTAGGTGCCCGGCGTCGTCCCGCGGCCGATCGTCACCGTGCCGGCGGCTTCGTCAGCGGTGGTGTCCTCGACGGGAACGACGGCGTCGGCCCCCTCGGGCATCGGCGCACCGGTCATGATCTTCAGTGCGTGTCCCGGTTCGAGGACTCCCGCGGTGTCCCCCGCCGCCACGACGCCCTGCACCGGCAGGGTCACCGGCGCGTCGGCCACGGTGCCGGATGCGACCGCGTAGCCGTCCATCTGCGAGTTCCGGAACGACGGAAGGTCGAGCGGGGAACTGATCGTCTCCGCGAGCGTGCGGTGCAGAGCCCGGGAAAGCGGGACGGTCGCGGTGGACCCCGCCCGCAGCACGGCGAGTAGTTCACCCACGTACTGCTCGTGTTCTTCCACGGACCGCCTGCCGCTCGTCATGCGGCCAATCCTAGGCATATCGCCGTCCGCATCCGGCCGCGTACTCGGTTAGAGCGGACTCGTCGGGTGCTTCTGTGTTCACGTTCGCGGGCAATGGGCATACTGGGCGTATGGCGATGGTGATCGGATGACGGCGGTGAACGTGGGGATTCCGTCGGTGCGTCGACGCGCAGACGACACCTCCGACCGGCCCGACGTACCGGATCTTCTCGACCGCTTCGGTCGGGTGGCCCGCGACCTGCGTGTCTCCATCACCGAGAAGTGCTCGCTGCGCTGCACCTATTGCATGCCGGAAGAGGGGCTTCCGCCCATCCCTCGTGAACAACTCCTCACGGTCGACGAGATCGTGCGCCTGGTCGGTATCGCGACCGGCAGGCTCGGCATCCGCGAGGTGCGCTTCACCGGCGGCGAACCCCTGGTACGCCGCGACCTCGAGGCGATCATCCAAGGCTGCTCCCGTGTCGCGCCCGGAATCCCGCTCGCGGTCACCACCAACGCGGTCGGTCTGGAGCATCGGGCGCACGCGCTCGCGCAGGCCGGACTCACCCGCGTCAACATCTCCCTGGACACGATCGACCGCGATCACTTCGCCCAGCTCACCCGCCGCGATCGCCTCGGGTCGGTGCTCGCCGGCATCCGCGCCGCGAAGGACGCGGGCTTTGCCCGGGTGAAGGTCAACGCCGTCCTCATGCCCGAAACCCTGCACGGCGCCGCAGACCTCCTCGGATGGTGTCTCGAGGAGCAGGTGGAGTTGCGGTTCATCGAGCAGATGCCGCTCGACGCCGACCACGAATGGGCGCGGTCGCGGATGGTGACCGCACAGGGCCTGCTCGATGCCCTCGGGGAGCGCTTCACCCTTACCGAGACCGAACGTGAGGATCCTTCGGCACCGGCCGAGCGCTGGCTCGTCGACGGGGGTCCCGCGACCGTCGGCATCATCGCCTCGGTGACCCGCTCGTTCTGCTCGGACTGCGACCGCACCAGGCTCACGGCGGAAGGTACGGTCCGGTCCTGCCTGTTCAGCGACCAGGAGACGGACCTGAGGGCTGCGCTGCGCGGCGGCGCGACCGACGACGAGCTGGTGGATCTCTGGCGGGGTGCGATGTGGAACAAGTGGGCCGGGCACGGTATCGACGCGGCGGACTTCGCGCCGCCGCAACGCAGTATGGGAGCGATCGGTGGCTGACGTGGTGAACGGAATCGAGGTCCGGTATTTCGCGGCCGCGACCGACGCGTCCGGGTGCGAGAAGGAGACCGTGGCATTGCCCGCCGGCTCCGATCTCGGTGCCCTGCGGACGGTGCTCGTGGAGCGGTACGGCCCCGCCATGGAGCGGGTTCTGTCGGTCGCGGCGTATCTCGTCGAGCCGGGAGACGGTGGCGCCGGGGAACTCACCCGCGATCTGTCCCGTCCGGCGGGTGCCCGGGTCGACGTGCTGCCCCCGTTCGCCGGCGGCTGAGCACCCTCCCGGGCGTCTGCCCTACCTCCACCAGGTGTCGGACGGTGCCACCGGCATCACGCGCTTGTGGTACGTGTCGAGGAACTTGCCTTCGAGTCGTTTCGCGAGATCATCGGTGACGTCCTTGCCCTCGAGGTAGTCGTCGATCTCGCTGTACGTCATGCCGAGTGCTTCTTCGTCGGGCAGAGCCGGACGGTCGTCCTCGAGGTCTGCGGTGGGGACCTTGCTCCAGGTGCTCTCCGGTGCCCCGAGTTCCCGGAGCAACGCCGCCCCCTGCCGCTTGGTGAGCCCGGCCAGCGGCGTGATGTCGACACCGCCGTCTCCGTACTTGGTGTAGAAACCCGTGACGGCCTCGGCGGCGTGATCGGTGCCGACCACGAGGTGTCCCAGTTCGCCGGCGATCGCGTACTGGAGCATCATGCGCTCGCGTGCCTTGATGTTTCCCCGGACGAAATCGCGAATGGTGCTTCCGTGGCCGGGGATTTCGCCCAGCGCTCGTCCCGCTTCGGCCGCGGTGGCGTCGGTTCCGGGTTTGATGTCCGCCCGCACCGTGTGGTCGGGCTGGATGAAGTCGAGCGCGATCTGTGCGTCGTGCTCGTCGGCCTGCTGCCCGTAGGGGAGGCGCACGGCGACGAATTCCGCGTCGTGCCCGCCGTGTCGAAGCTTCTCGACGGCGAGCTGAGCGAGGCGTCCGGCGAGCGTGCTGTCCTGACCGCCGCTGATGCCGAGCACCAGACCCTTCGCCGGCGTAGCGGCAAGATAGTCGGCGAGAAACTGTACTCGCGAATCGATCTCGCTCCGCGGATCGATGGAGGGCTTGACGCCGAGTTCTTCGATGATCCGATCGCGCAGGTTCGTCATTGCCGCCACATTAGCGTCACCGGAGCCGTGCTGCGAGACGACCGCGCGATACGGTGCGGGACGAGGCCACGCGCATGCACACGGCAGTGTCGTCGGCCGTCGAACACGGAGGCAGCAGGTGAACGGGATCCTCGTCGTATCCGCAACGAAGTCGGAGGCACTGCACGTTCCGGAACGGTACGACACGCTGATCACGGGCATAGGGAAGGTCACCGCGGCCGTTGCGGTGACGGCCGCGCTCGCGCGCTATCCGGAGGGCCGCAGACCGCTGGTCGTCAACATCGGAACCGCCGGCGCCCTGCGGAGTGCGCACGGCGGGCTCTATCTTCCTTCCACCGTCATCAACCACGACATCAGCAGCGAGGTGTTGCGCAGTCTCGGGCACCCGGTGGCCGACACGCTCACGTTCGAGGACGGAGACGGAACGATCCTCGCGACGGGGGATTCGTTCGTTTCCGACGCCGAGGTCCGCGATGCGCTGGCCGCCCGCGCGGACCTCGTCGACATGGAGGGCTTCGCGATCGCCTCCGCGTCGGCACACATGGGAGCGTCCTGCAGGCTCGTCAAGCACGTGAGCGATCACGCGGACGAAACGGCGATGGACTGGCCGAAGCAGATCGACAACAGCGCGCGGGTGCTCGCGGAATGGCTCGTGGACATGTACTGACGGCACCGCTGCCGTCGCGGGTCAGCGGTCGGCGGACTGCTCGACGAGAGTGACCCGGAGGTTGTCCGTCGCGAGCGTGAGCACATCTCCGTCCAGATGCCACCGCGGCCGAGCGGCGAAGAGTTTCTGCACCCACCGGTCGGCCTCGTCGAGCGGGGGCGGGCACGCCATCATCGTGGTGGCGAGGCCATCGGCTTGCACCACCCCGCCGGAGAAGTCCGCAGTGCCCATCATCCGGTTGCACCCTGCGTACGCGGCCACGCGTTCGCGAGCCGGGAAGGCGAGGGTGAACGGGCCCCCGCCCGGGATGGGAGCGCCGACGACCTCGGTGGATACGAAGTCGCGGCCCACGAGATCGGACGCCGAGGGCGCCGTTGCGCCGGTGTCGCACGCACAGAGCAGTCCGCCGAGGGTGAGGACGACGAACGCGCGGAGGGCACCGGTCATGGGGCTCACCGTACCCGGCGGGAACTACCGGTCGGCGGGACGCGCGACGCGTCGCGCGAGGTCGGACCAGGCCTGGGCGAGACGCTCGAGGGGATAACCGAGGTCGCGCCACTGATGGAGTACGAGAGACGCATCGAGCGGTGCCAGCAGGGCCTGGGCGAGGACCGGGAGGTCGCCGCCTGTTCCCGCCGCCCGTAGCAGGGTCTGCACGTGGGTGAGCGACACCGTGCGCGCCGGTGCCGAGAACCGCACGCCGCCGCCTGCGGCCTCGGCGGCCCGGAGCAGTTCACCCTGGACGTCGACGAGTGCGATGCGCGCTCGGCCGAAGGCGACGAGCCGTTCGACCGGATCCGCGCCCGGTCCGAGCGGCGGGGGACCGAAGAGAAATGCCTGCTGTAGTTCGCGCTCGCTGTGGTCGAGCAGCGCCTGCATGAGACCGGCGCGGGATCCGAAGCGCCGGAAGACCGTTCCCTTACCGACACCCGCTTTCGCTGCGACGGCGTCCATCGTGATCGCGTCGGCGCCGTGCTCGGCGACGAGCACGGACGCGGCGTCGAGCAGGCGCTTCCGGTTGCGCGCCGCGTCGCCGCGTTCTGCGGGGCCGTCGTCGACCAGCCACAGCGGGTGAGTGTTCACAAGGTCACATTCTACCGTCGCGGGAATGAAAGTGGACCGCGGTCCGTTTATGATTGCGGAATCAACCAACTCGATCGAAGGATGTACCTCATGGCTCAGACTCGAGTCCTCGCCCTCGTCGGAAGCCTCCGCTCCGCCGCTGTCACCCGCCAGCTCGCCGAGACCGCTGCCACTGTGGCCCCCGAGGGCGTCGAGGTGAGCATCCACGAAGGCCTCGCCGACGTGCCGTTCTACAACGAAGACCTCGACGGCGAGACCGTGCCCGCCGCTGCTGTCGCCCTCCGTGAGGCTGTCGCCGGCGTCGACGCGGTCCTGTTCCTGACCCCGGAATACAACGGATCGACCTCGGGCGTCCTCAAGAATGCGATCGACTGGCTCTCGCGCCCCTACGGCGCCGGTGCGCTGTCGGGCAAGCCGGTGGCCGTCGTCAGCGCGTCGCCGAGCGGCAACGCCGCGAAGTGGGCACTCGAGGACACTGTCAAGGCTGTCGGGATCGCCGGCGGCACGGTCGCCGAAGGGGCTTCCCTCTCGGTCGGCGGCACCTTCGGAAAGTTCGGCGACGCACACGCCAAGGAGCATGCCGAGACGGCCACCGAGATCGCCGGCGTCGTCGACGCGCTCGTGAATGCCACCAAGGAACTCGTCGAGGCCTGACGGACCCGAGGTCCGACAGACGTTCGCGTCGCCGCCCGCCGTCCACCCGGGTGCGACGCGACGACCGGCCCCGGTCCCGCATCAGCGGGACCGGGGCTGTTGCGTCTCCGGTAGCTGCCGAGACCGGATCCGAAAGACCCCGGCATCGAGAGACCTCCGACGGCGGGATTGGAGTCGCGGCGGACGGGGAATGCCCGGACGACAGCCCACCGTTGGGAGGACGACCCATGGCATCCGAGACCGCCGACGCGGGCACGGCTCCGCCCGGCCTGCACGAACACTCCGTCACCTTCAGGGTCGACGGCACCGAACGACACTGCACCGTCGATGCCGGCACCACCGTGCTCGACGCCCTCCGCGACCGCCTCGGCGTCACCTCGCCCAAGAAGGGATGTGACCTCGGCCAGTGTGGCTCGTGCACCGTCCTTCTCGACGGACGGCGCAGGGTCACGTGCCTTGCGCTCGCCGTCGCAC
Organism: Rhodococcus sp. NPDC060084; assembly: GCF_042730335.1. Lineage (NCBI taxonomy): Bacteria > Bacillati > Actinomycetota > Actinomycetes > Mycobacteriales > Nocardiaceae > Rhodococcus > Rhodococcus sp. NPDC060084. The sequence continues at coordinate 7,935 of NZ_JBHWWX010000032.1, read as the reverse complement.
ACGACGGTGCCGAGATCGTCACCGCGGCGGGCTTGGCCGCCGACGGACCGCACCCCCTGCAAGAGCGCTTCCTCGAGCGGGACGCCTTCCAGTGCGGGTACTGCACGCCCGGGCAGATCTGCTCGGCGATCGGCATGCTCGACGAATACGCCCAGGGCGACCCGAGCCATGTCACGGAAAAACTCGGCGTCACGCCCGACCTCGACGACGACGAGATCCGGGAGCGCATGAGCGGCAACCTGTGCCGTTGTGCCGCCTACCCCAACATCGTCGACGCGATCAGGGATGTCGCAGAGCAGGATGTCGCAGGGAAGGGGGCGACCGAATGAGGCCCCTTCGCTACGAACGACCGGCCGACGCCGCGACGGCGGTCGCGACCGTGCACGACAACCCGGACGCGGTGTTCCTCGCATCCGGCACCAATCTCGTCGACCACCTCAAGATCGGCGTGGCGACTCCGGGAATGCTGGTCGACATCTCGCACCTGCCGCTCGACTCGGTGGAGAGCGCCGCGGACGGAGGGCTCCGGATCGGCGCGAACGTGCGCAACAGCACGCTTGCCGTGCACCCCGACGTGCGCCGCAACTATCCGATGCTCACGCGTGCACTCCTGTCGGGAGCGTCTCCGCAACTGCGGAATGCAGCTACCACCGGCGGGAACCTCCTGCAGCGCACCCGGTGCGTGTACTTCCGCGACGTATCCACACCGTGCAACAAGCGTGAACCGGGCAGCGGGTGCTCGGCACTGGGCGGATACACCCGCTACCACGCGGTGCTCGGCGCCTCGGAGGACTGCGTTGCGACACACCCGTCGGATATGGCGGTGGCCATGCTCGCCCTCGATGCGGAGGTTCTCGTTCTGGGCCCGGACGGGGAGCGCACCGTTCCGCTCGAAGAGTTCTATCGTCTGCCGGGCGACCGGCCCGACCTCGATACCACCCTCGACCGCGACGAACTCGTTGTCGGCGTGCATCTTCCGCCGCCGCAGACCACCGTGGCGACGTATCGCAAGGTCCGCGACCGCGCGTCCTACGCGTTCGCCCTGGTCTCGGTCGCTGCCGAACTGACCGTCTCGGGCGGCACGATCACCGGGTGCCGTATCGCCTTCGGCGGGGTCGCGCACCGGCCGTGGCGCGCACACCGCACCGAAGCTGCTCTTCTCGGAGAGCGCCCGGGGGAGGACCTGTTCGCGCGGGCGGCCGATGCGGAACTGGTCGATGCCCGGGCCCTCGACGGCAACGCGTTCAAGATCCCCCTGCTGCGCCGCACGGTCGCCGCCGTGCTCCGCGACCTCGCCGGACTCCACGACGAAGGGGTATCCGCATGACACACAGCGCCACCCGTGCCGTCGGCACATCCACCACCCGGGTCGACGGGCCGCAGAAGGTCGCCGGGACCGCGCCCTACTCCTACGAGCACCCCGTACCCGATCCGGCCTATCTGGTGCCGCTGGTGTCGACGATCGCGCGGGGGACGGTGGACCGCATCGACACCGCTGCCGCCGAGGCGGTCCCCGGTGTCATCACGGTGCTCACCCCGTGGAACGCTCCCCGCCTCACCGACGAGGCCGAGGGTGAATACGTCGTGCTGCAGAACCCCGACGTGCTTTTCCGGGGTCAGCTCATCGGTGCGGTCGTGGCCGAGAGTCCGGAAGCCGCGCGGTACGCGTGCGAGCTGCTGTCGGTGGAGTACACGAGCACCGATCACGACGCCCGCTTCCGGCCCGACCACCCCGACGCCTACAAGCCGGAGACGGCCAACGGGGGATATCCGCCCGACTCCGAGCGGGGTGACGCGGACGGGGCGATCGCCGCTGCCGACGTGGTGATCGACGAGTGGTACTCCACCCCCGAAGAGCACAACAACCCGCTCGAACCTCATACGGTCGTCGCGCTCTGGGACGGGGAAACCCTCACCCTCTATACCTCCACGCAGCATCCGCACGGGGTCGTCTCGGCACTCGCACCGGCCCTCGGCCTCGACTCCTCGACCATGCGGGTGGTCTGCCCGTACATCGGGGGCGGCTTCGGGTCGAAGGGCGGACCCCACGCGCACGACGTGCTCGGTGCGCTCGCCGCCAAGGCGGTGCCCGGCCGCGCGGTGAAGTTCGCCGTCTCCCGGCACGACATGTTCGGGTATGTCGGGTACCGCTCGCCGACGGCCTCGCGCGTCCGGCTCGCAGCCCGCAGCGACGGCCGGCTCACCGGCATCGTGCACGAGGCCTACGTCCAGAGTTCCCATGTCACCGAGTTCGTCGAACAGGCCGCCGTGCCGCTGCGGAATCTGTACGACGCGGCGAACGTGCGCACGTCCCATCGGGCGATCCCCCTCGATGTGCCGGCACCGTTCTGGATGCGGGCGCCCGGTGAAGCACCCGGCATGTTCGCCGGCGAGGTGGCGATGGACGAACTCGCGGTGGCATGCGGGATCGACCCCGTCGAACTGCGCATTCGCAACGAACCGGAGTCCGACCCCGAGACCGGGAAACCCTGGTCGTCGCGCCGGCTCGTCGAATGCCTCCGCGAAGGCGCGGAGCGATTCGGCTGGGATCCGTCCGATCGGTCGCCGGGAACACGCAGCGACGGGCGGTGGCTCACCGGCACCGGCGTCGCGGTCGCGACCTACCCCCACATGGTCAAGCCCGGTTCGACAGCCTCGATCGGGTACCGCGGAAACGGACGGTTCCAGGTCCGGATCGGGGCGGCGGACCTCGGCACGGGTGCGTGGACCGCGCTGACCCTCATCGCGGCGGACGCGCTGGATGTGGCCGCGGAACAGATCGATCTCGAACTCGGCGACAGCGCGCTGCCCTTCGGGACCGTCGCGGGCGGTTCCTCGGGCACGTCGTCGTGGGGCAACGCCATCGTGGCGGCGGCCGGAACGTTCCGGACCCGATTCGGGGACTCTCCGGAGCCGGGAGACGAGGCGTCCGCGACAGCGGGCGAGAACGCCGACCTCGAGAGCTACACCGCCGCCTCGTTCGGCGCGCACTTCGTCGAAGTCCGAGTCGATCGCGACACCGGCGAGATCCGGGTGCCGCGCATGTTCGGCATGTTCTCGGTCGGACGCGTCGTCAATCCGCGCACCGCCCGTTCGCAGTTCATCGGCGGCATGTCGTTCGGTATCTCCATGGCACTGTTCGAGGAGAGCATTCGCGACCCGCGGTTCGGGCACGTGCTCAACCACGATCTCGCGGAATACCACGTACCGACGCACTCGGACATCCGCAACGTGGACGCCGCATGGCTCGACGAAGACGACTTCCACGCCACGGCCGTGGGATCACGAGGCATCGGAGAGATCGGCATCGTCGGCAGCGCGGCAGCGGTCGTGAACGCGCTGTGGCATGCGACCGGGGTGCGGGTGCGGAGCCTGCCCGCCCGGCTCGACGACCTGCTGCCCGCACTGCCGTAACGGGCGCGCCACCGGCACCCCGCGAGGGTGTCGGTGGGTGGCGTCACACTGTGCTCGGGGCCATGGTCGGCGCGCCCCGCCGCGACACGCCGTACGGGCCCCTGAACGTGCATGTCGGCGAGGTGCGACCTGGGAATATCACACCTGTAACTCACAAGATCCTGGGTTCTGTGTATCTGTCGGACACAAGGTGTAGTGTCTAGACCGCTGGATGGCCCAAGGGTCGCCGGTCTCTCGGGGAAGTGAGATCGGGCGGATTCGGTGGGCATTCGAGCACCGCGCAGCAGTCAGTCGTCAGGCCGTCACGGCCATCGTGAACTAAGGGGCACCCATGAACATCACCGTCTACACAAAGCCTGCCTGCGTCCAGTGCAATGCCACCTACCGTGCCCTCGACAAGGCCGGCATCGAGTACGACGTCGTCGACATCACCGAGAACCCGGAAGCCCGCGATTACGTGATGGCGCTGGGCTACCTCCAGGCTCCCGTCGTCGTCGCCGGTGACGATCACTGGGCCGGCTTCCGTCCCGATCGCATCAAGGCGCTCACGGTCGCAGCCTGAGTGTTCGTGTCGTCCGCTTCCGCGGACCGGTCGCAGTCCGCTGCGGCAGTAGTTCTTTGCCCGACCGAGCCGGTCTTCGCAATCGATTGAAGAGTGGTGAACACCGATGACCTCGCAGGGTCCGTCCCCGGGTACGTCGCTGGTGTACTTCTCGAGTACATCGGAGAACACCCACCGGTTCGTGCAGAAGCTCGGGATCCCGGCGACGCGGATCCCGCTGCACGACCGTGAGGGCACCTTCGAAGTGCACGAGCCGTACGTGTTGGTGGTGCCCACCTACGGCGGCGGGACCACCGCCACCGGGCGCGACACGCACTACGTCCCCAAGCAGGTCGTCCGATTCCTCAACAACGAGCACAACCGGGGTCTGATCCGGGGTGTGATCGCGGCAGGGAACACCAACTTCGGGGAGTCGTACTGTTTCGCGGGCGACATCGTGGCGAGCAAGTGCCGGGTCCCTTACCTGTATCGATTCGAGCTGATGGGCACCGCCGACGATGTCGAGCGTGTCCGTGCCGGGCTCGCCCACTTCTGGGAGTCGGAGCTGCAAACCGCATAGGCCGCACCGCCGCGCCCCGAAATTCATGGGGCACATCGTCATTCGTATCCATTTCGACGCGCGTCGCACACGTGACAGCGCGGCCACGTTCCTTTATTCGATAGGTGGGGACAGCACTGTGACCATTACCGATCCCGATCCCGTCAAGAGCCCGAAGCTGGACGAGTCGCTCAAGGGCCTCGACTACCACGCGCTCAACGCCATGCTGAACCTGTACGGCCCCAACGGTGAGATCCAGTTCGACAAGGATGTCGCCGCTGCGCGCCAGTACTTCCTGCAGCACGTCAACCAGAACACCGTGTTCTTCCACAACCTCGACGAGAAGCTGGATTACCTCATCGAGGAGAACTACTACGAGCCCGAGGTGCTCGACAAGTACTCCCGCTCGTTCGTCAAGACGCTGTTCCAGCATGCTTACGCGCAGAAGTTCCGTTTCCCCACGTTCCTCGGGGCGTTCAAGTACTACACGTCGTACACCCTCAAGACGTTCGACGGGAAGCGCTACCTCGAGCGGTTCGAAGATCGCGTGTGCATGGTCGCACTGACTCTCGCCGACGGCGACGAGATCCTTGCGACGCACCTGGTGGACGAGATCATCTCCGGCCGCTTCCAGCCCGCCACGCCGACCTTCCTGAACTCCGGTAAGAAGCAGCGCGGCGAGCCGGTCTCGTGCTTCCTGCTCCGCATCGAGGACAACATGGAGTCGATCGGACGCGCGATCAACTCCGCCCTGCAGCTGTCCAAGCGCGGAGGTGGTGTTGCCCTGCTGCTGACCAACATTCGCGAGCACGGCGCGCCGATCAAGAAGATCGAGAACCAGTCCTCCGGCGTCATCCCCATCATGAAGCTGCTCGAGGATTCCTTCTCGTACGCCAACCAGCTCGGTGCGCGGCAGGGTGCGGGCGCGGTCTATCTGCACGCCCACCACCCCGACATCTATCGGTTCCTCGACACCAAGCGTGAGAACGCCGACGAGAAGATCCGGATCAAGACGCTCTCGCTGGGGGTCGTGATTCCGGACATCACGTTCGAGCTGGCGAAGAAGAACGACGACATGTACCTGTTCTCGCCGTACGACGTCGAGCGCATCTACGGCAAGCCGTTCGCCGACATCGACGTCACCGAGAAGTACTACGAGATGGTCGACGACAAGCGCATCCGCAAGTCGAAGATCAAGGCGCGTGAGTTCTTCCAGACGGTCGCCGAATTGCAGTTCGAGTCCGGCTACCCGTACATCATGTTCGAGGACACGGTGAACCGCGCGAACCCGATCGCGGGCAAGATCACCCATTCGAACCTGTGCTCGGAGATCCTGCAGGTGTCCACGCCCTCGACGTACAACGACGACCTGTCCTACAGCCACGTCGGCAAGGACATCTCGTGCAACCTCGGTTCGCTCAACATCGCGAAGACGATGGACTCGCCCGACTTCGCGCAGACCATCGAGGTCGCCATCCGGGGCCTGACCGCCGTGTCCGACCAGACGCACATCAATTCGGTTCCGTCGATCGAGCAGGGCAACAACGATTCCCATGCCATCGGCCTCGGTCAGATGAACCTGCATGGCTACCTCGCGCGCGAGCGGATCTACTACGGCTCCGACGAGGGCATCGACTTCACGAACATCTACTTCTACACGGTGCTGTTCCACGCGCTGCGTGCGTCGAACAAGCTCGCCATCGAGCGGGGCTCGCACTTCAAGGGATTCCCGGAGTCGAAGTACGCGTCGGGCGAGTTCTTCGACAAGTACACCGACCGGACCTGGGAGCCGGCGACGGAGCGGGTGCGGCAGTTGTTCGCCGAGTCGGGCGTGGAGATTCCCACGCAGGACGACTGGCGTGAGCTGAAGGCGTCGGTGCAGCAGCACGGCATCTACAACCAGAACCTCCAGGCCGTCCCGCCGACGGGTTCGATCTCGTACATCAACAACTCCACCAGTTCGATCCACCCGGTGGCGTCGAAGATCGAGATCCGCAAGGAAGGCAAGATCGGCCGCGTCTACTACCCGGCTCCCTACCTGACCAACGACAACCTGGAGTACTTCCAGGATGCCTACGAAATCGGGTACGAGAAGATCGTCGACACCTACGCCGCGGCGACCCAGCACGTCGATCAGGGCCTGTCGCTCACCTTGTTCTTCAAGGACACGGCATCCACCCGCGACGTGAACCGGGCGCAGATCTACGCGTGGCGCAAGGGCATCAAGACGCTGTACTACATCCGCCTGCGGCAGATGGCGCTCGAGGGCACCGAGGTCGAGGGTTGCGTCTCCTGCATGCTGTGATCCGACGTCCACGACACCCGTTGCACACGAACACCGATCAGGTAGGTAACCGATGACCTCAGCACCGCACGCGCACTCGCCGGCGGACGGCCTGCGCGTCAAGCTCATCGATCGCGTCTCCGCGATCAACTGGAACCGCGTTCCCGACGAGAAGGACGCCGAGGTGTGGGATCGCCTCACCGGCAACTTCTGGCTTCCGGAGAAGGTGCCGGTGTCCAACGACATCCCGTCGTGGGGAACGCTCAACGCATACGAGCAGCAGCTCACGATGCGGGTCTTCACGGGACTGACCCTGCTCGACACCATCCAGGGCACGGTGGGCGCTGTCTCGCTGATTCCCGACGCGGTCACTCCCCACGAGGAAGCTGTCCTCACGAACATCGCGTTCATGGAGTCGGTACACGCGAAGTCGTACTCGAACATCTTCTCGACCCTGTGCTCGACGCGTGAGATCGACGACGCGTTCCGGTGGTCGGAGGACAACGTGAACCTTCAGCGCAAGGCGCAGATCGTCCTGGACTACTACAAGGGCGACAACCCGCTCAAGCGCAAGGCCGCCTCGACGCTGCTCGAGTCGTTCCTCTTCTACTCGGGCTTCTACCTGCCGATGTACTGGTCGTCGCGGGCGAAGCTGACCAACACGGCCGACATGATCCGCCTGATCATCCGTGACGAGGCCGTACACGGCTACTACATCGGCTACAAGTACCAGAAGGGCCTCGAGAAGATCACTCAGGCCGAGCGCGACGACCTCAAGGATTGGGTCTTCGAGCTGCTCTTCGAGCTCTACGACAACGAAACCCAGTACACCGCAGACCTGTACGACGAGGCAGGCCTGACCGAGGACGTCAAGAAGTTCCTCCGGTACAACGCCAACAAGGCGCTGATGAACCTCGGGTACGAGGCGCTGTTCCCGAAGGACGAGACCGACGTGAACCCGGCTATCCTGTCGGCGCTCTCGCCGAATGCCGACGAGAACCACGACTTCTTCTCGGGTTCGGGTAGCTCCTACGTCATCGGCAAGGCTGTCGTCACCGAGGACGACGACTGGGACTTCTGACCGGATCCCTCACAGTCGGTCCCGGCGGCCGGGTGCCACGCACACAGTGCGGCGGC
>NZ_JBHWWX010000031.1:0-52544 GCF_042730335.1 Rhodococcus sp. NPDC060084 | reverse complement strand
GCTACTGCTCGCCGCCCCGGCGCATTCCGGCGTTCCGGTGCTGGAGACGCTCGATACCCAGCTCTGGTTCGGCAAGACCTCCGGCGCCGTCGAGCGCGAGTGGTACGCCGAATAACCGTCTCTCAGCGCGGCGGCCCGGACAGCAACTGGGCACACCGCAACAGCCCGATGTGGCTGTAGGCCTGCGGATGATTGCCGAGCGAGCGTTCCGCCACGGGATCGTATTCCTCGCTGAGCAGGCCGGTCGGGCCCGCAGCGGCGACTAGTTGCGTGAACAGCGCCTCGGCGTCGTTCCGCTGCCCGATCAGGAGATACGCCCCGACCAGCCACGCCGCACAGAGGTGGAAACCGCCTTCGGTGCCGGGAAGCCCGTCGTCGTGCCGGTACCGGTACACCGTCGACCCGCTGCGTAGTTCCGCTTCGGTTGCCTGCACGGTTGCGTGGAATCGCTTGTCGTCCGGGTCCACCAGCCCGGTCAGGCCGATGAACAACGTCGCCGCGTCGAGATCGGTGCCGTCGTACGCCGCGGTGTACGACTGGACGTCTTCGTTCCAGCCCTTCTCCTTGACCTCCTCGGCGATCTCGCGACGAAGCTCGGCCCAGCCTTCACCGGCGGGACGGCCGAACTTCTCCGCGAGGGTGAGTGCGCGGTCGACGGTGAGCCAGCCCATGACCTTCGAATACACGTGGTGCCGCGGGTTGTCGCGGATCTCCCAGATGCCGTGGTCCGGTTCGAACCAGCGGCGCTCGACCGCGAGCACCATGGCGCAGACCAGTTCCCAATCGCGGTCGGTGAGTGCCTGCGCGTGGGCCACGCCCCGCTCCTCGCGCCGATGCGCGAGTTCGGAGATCAGGTCGACGATCGGACCGAATACGTCGAGCTGAACCTGCTGGTTCGCCGCGTTGCCGACGCGAACGGGGCGCGAACCGGCGTACCCCGGCAAGCTGTCGAGGACAGCTTCCGGAGGCAGTGCGCCACCTGCCAGCGTGTACAGCGGATGCAGTCGCTCCGGTCCGGGCAGGGTCTCGAGCACCCCGTGCACCCAGTCGAGGTAGTTCTCGGCTTCTTCGAGCGATCCGACTCTCACCAGTGCCTGTGCGGTCAGCGCCGCATCCCGCAGCCAGCAGTAGCGGTAGTCCCAGTTGCGGACCCCACCGATCTCCTCGGGAAGCGACGTGGTGGCCGCTGCGAGGATCGACCCGGTCGGCGCGTGGACGAGGCCGCGCAGGGTCAGAGCCGAGCGCTTCATGAGATCGGGCTTGAGGGGCGGCAGTTCCAGGTTGTTCGCCCACGTGCTCCAATACGCTTCGGCCTGGGCGCGGCGCTCCTCATGGGGCACCGGATGCTCGCTCAGATCATCTGTACCGCACCGAAGTTCGAGCACGACGTCCCCCTGGGAGGGATCCACGACGGCGTGCGCCGACTGGTGCGCGCCGTCGGTGCTGATGTCCCAGCGCACGCCGGGGGACCGGAGAACGTAGGGCTCGTTGAAACCCATCACCCGGATTCCGTCGTCCGTGACTTCCAAGGTCACCTGTCCCTGTCCGAACTCGGGACGCGGCGCGAAGGTCACCAGTGCGGTCGCGCGGCCGGTGATCACGCGGGTGAGGTCGGTTCGGCCCGGCTCGACGTCGTGCGGCAGGTAATCGATGACGGCGAGGGCAGCCCAGCGGGTGACGACAGTCATCGTCGAGTCCACGTAGCGCTGGCTCAGCGGCAGCGACTCGCGGGTGGGGCCGATCGTGAAGTGGCCGGCGGGTTCTCCGCCGAGCAGGTGGGCGAACAGTGCGGCGGAGTCCGGCTCCGGGTGGCACATCCAGGTGATGGTGCCGTCGGGGGTGACGAGCGCCTTGGAGCGGGGGCTCGCGAGCATCGTCAATCGCTCGATCGGTGCGGCATTGGCACCGGACAACCACGTGCGGCGCTCCTCGAGGAGAAGCGCGAGCGCCGAGTTGACGTCCTCGGTGGTGCCGACCCGGTACTCCGCGGCGGTGTCGCCGTCGCCGACCTTCACACCCACGTCGGGACCGTGCAGTGATGCGAATGCTTTCTCGTCGGTGACGTCGTCGCCGAAGAAGACCGCCGCGGTGGCGGCGTCCTGGTGCCTGATCAGGTCGAGGGCCGCGCCCTTGTCGGTGGCCACGACGGACAACTCGATCACCGACTTGCCTTCGGTGACCTGCACGCCCGGACGCAACGCGAGGTCCCCGCGCGCGATCTCGAGTGCGCGCTCGGCATCCTCCGCGGACGCGTTGCGGACATGCAGGGCGACGCTCGCGGGCTTGGTCTCGATGTGTACGCCCTCGAACTTGTCGGCGACCGACGCGAGTCCGTCGACGAGCACGGTCAGCAGTTGCTTGGCTTCGGGATCGATCTCGTTGATGAAACCGATGTCGAACTCGGAACCGTGGCTGCCGACCAGCTTCACCTCGATGGGGAGACGCGACAGCGCGGCGAGATCCTTCAACGATCGGCCGGAGATCACCGCGGCGGACGTCGAAGGGAGAGCGGCGAGTCCACGCAGGGCGCGGACGGCGTCGGCGCGGGGATACGCCTGCCCCGGGTCGGCGACGATCGGCGCGAGGGTGCCGTCGTAGTCGGTTGCCACCAGCAGCCGCGGAGTACGCGCTGCGGCGACGAGGGCGCGTCGGAGATCGATCGGAAGGTCGTGGGCACTCACGCGAACCAAGGTAAGCGAAGAAAAGCGGCAGAGTGCCGCCGGAGCGGCCTCTGGGGTGGTGTTTCCCGTTACATCAGGCGCCGGCAGTGGCGGACGACGGACGTGCGCCCTCTCCGAGCAGCAGATCGACCGTCAGTTCCAGGCGTCGCGCGACATCCGTCGCGGACGACCGGCGGGTCAGCCAGGCGACCAGGTTGGACAGCCACACGTCGCTGATGACGCGGGCGATCGCGAGTTCCTCTTCGTCGGGCTCGCCGTCGTTCATGGCCTTGGCGAACAACCGGTCCATGAGCTTGCCGACCTGGTCGACCTCGGCGGCGGCGGATGCGTCGGCGAACATGAAGGCGCGCGTCATGGCCTCGGTGAGAAGTGGATCGCGCTGCATCGCCTTGGTGATGAGACTGAGGATGAGGTGCATCCGTTCCAGCGGGCTGTGCCCCGGCGGGATCTTTCCCTTGCTCTCGATCCGGGCGAATTCACGCCCGAGGGCCGAGACCAGCAGGTGGACCTTGGACGGGAAGTACCGGTAGAGCGTGCCCACTGCGACGTCCGCCCGTTCGGCGACGGCGCGCATCTGGACGGCTTCGTATCCGCCCTTCGACGCCAACGCGAGGGTGGCGTCGAGTATCCGCTTGCGACGTTCCTTCTGGGCATTGGAACTGAGATCGTCCTCGGTGAGGGCGGTCAACGTTCCGGTGCCGTTGGAACGTGAGCGGGACGGGGTGGCCATAACTTCGTTTCCTCACGCCTTGACTCTGAACCGGTGTCATATTAGAACACGTTCTAGGTAACCATGTCATTCCGAAAGGCGGAGACCCGCTGTGAGTATCGCCACCACCGAGGAACAGCGGGCCGTTCAGGCGTCCGTACATGCCTGGTCACGAGCCACGGCTCCACTGGCAACCATACGTCGGGAGACCGACGGGGCGTGGCGTGACGGGTGGTCGTCTCTCGCGGAACTGGGACTGTTCGGTGTTGCTGTTCCGGAGGCATCCGGAGGGTTCGGGGCGACCACCGTCGATCTCGCGGTCATGCTCGAGCAGGCCGCACACGAGCTGGCCGCGGGTCCGGTGCTGACCACTGCAGCGGTGGCACTGGTGTTCGGCCGCGGCGGCGACGCGACGGCCAAGACCACCGCGCAACTCGTCGAGGGCGCCCTTCCGGCGGCTCTCGCACTCGACTCCGAGGTGCGGGCGGAACCGGCGACCGAGGGGTTCGTCCTCACCGGTGACGCGGGCCCCGCCATCGCTGCCGAGCCGGGCGTCGCGGTGCTCGTGCGACTGGCCGGGGATCGCGAACGCTGGGCGCTCGTCGACGCCGACGCTGCCGGTGTGCGTCTCGAGCCACTCGACACGCTCGACAAGTCGCGGGCGCTCGCCCGGGTGCGTCTGGACGGTGTCGCCGTGACGGCGGACCGTGTCGTCGAGGTCCCCAGCGGATTCGTGCGGGACCTCACCGCGGGGCTGGCAGCCGCCGAACTCGCCGGCATCGCCGGGTGGGCACTGACGACGGCGGTCGAGTACGCGAAGATCCGCGAACAGTTCGGCAAACCCATCGGCGCGTTCCAGGCCGTCAAACATCTGTGCGCCGAAATGCTGTGCCGCACCGAGAAGATTCGGGCCGTGGCGTGGGATGCGGCACGCGCGATCGATACCGACCCGGACGAGCTTCCCGTGTCGGCGGCCGTTGCGGCTGCCGTGGCACTCGACGCTGCCGTGCAGACCGCGAAGGACTCGATCCAGGTGCTCGGCGGCATCGGCTTCACGTGGGAGCACGACGCCCATTACTACCTGCGCCGCGCCGTCGCCACCCGCCAGTTGCTGGGCGGTTCCACGGCGTGGCGCGCCCGCGTCACCGAACTCGCGCGCGGCGGCGCCCGCCGGCACCTCGGTATCGATCTGTCCGGGCACGAGAACGATCGTGGGCGAATCCGGGACGACATCGCTTCCATCGCAGCGCAACCCGAAGGGCAGCGCCGTACCGCGCTTGCCGAATCCGGGTATCTCGCGCCGCACTGGCCGACCCCCTACGGGCGCGCGGCGGGCCCGGCCGAGCAGATCCTCATCCAGCAGGAACTCGCCGAGGCCGGTGTCGAGAGGCCCGACCTGGTGATCGGATCGTGGGCTGTGCCGACGATCCTCGAGCACGGAACTCCGGCACAGCGAGAACGATTCGCGATGCCGACGCTGCGTGGCGACATCGTGTGGTGCCAGTTGTTCTCCGAGCCCGGTGCCGGTTCCGATCTCGCCGCACTCCGGACCACTGCGGAGAAGGTGGACGGGGGGTGGATCCTGCGTGGGCAGAAGGTGTGGACCTCGCTCGCGCACGAAGCGGATTGGGCGATCTGCCTGGCGCGAACCGACCGCGAGGCACCCAAGCACAAGGGCATCACCTATTTCCTCGTCGACATGAAATCGGAGGGCATCGCGGTATCGCCGCTGCGGGAGATCACCGGCGACGCGCTGTTCAACGAGGTGTTCCTCGATTCGGTGTTCGTTCCGGACGACTGCGTCGTCGGTCCGCTCGGTGGCGGGTGGAAACTCGCCCGCACCACGCTCGCGAACGAACGCGTGGCGATGGGGGGCAAATCGTCGTTCGGTGCGGCGATCGAGGAACTCCTGGAACTGTCCACACCGGGTGACGCCGTCGCCGACGACCGGATCGCCGTACAGATCGGGGAGGCGACCGCCGGGTCGCTGCTCGATCTGCGCACCACGCTCGCCCAGCTGGGTGGGCAAGATCCCGGTGCTGCCTCGAGCGTGCGCAAACTCGTCGGCGTGCGTCAGCGACAGGACACCGCCGAACTCGCCATGGATCTCGCGGGCGAGGCGGGCTGGGTGGAAGGTCCGCTCACCCGCGAATTCCTCAACACCCGGTGCCTGACGATCGCCGGTGGTACCGAGCAGATTCTGCTCACGGTCGCAGCGGAGCGGCTGCTCGGACTTCCGCGGGAGTAGGGGGTCCTTCCCGCGGGACACCACCAAGTGCTACAACTGGAACACGTTCTAGCACGAAGGTGGTAACGGTGGACTTCGCACGTGACGAGACGCAGGAGGACGTTGCCGGCGTCGCGGCCGACCTGCTCGCCCGCGACCTGGGCGCCGACGACCTGTGGAGAGCCATGGCAGAGGCCGACCTGCTGTCGCTGGCCCTGCCCGAGCGACTCGGGGGCTCGGCACTCGGCGTCGCCGAGGCTGCCACCGTGCTCACCGAGGTCGGACGTTCGGCGGCACGGATCCCCGCGCTGCCGACCGTCGGGTTCGGGGTACTTCCCGTTCTCGCCCTCGCCACCGAGGCACAGCAGGACGTCCTGCTCGACGGTGTCCCCGGCGGCGCGGTCCTCTCCGCCGCGCTCGCCGAACCGGGCCGGCCGTTCCCCGGCCGGCCCGGGGCCACCGTCACCGCCACCGACGGCGGGCACGCCGTCACCGGATCGTTCGTGGCCGTGCCCTACGCCGATCGCGCGCGGTTCGTCCTGGTACCGACCGACTCCGGGGTCGTCGCGGTCGACCCGAACGCCGAGGGCGTCACGCTGAGGGAGAGTCCGTCCGCGGTCGGCGACCCCGAGTTCTCGATGCGGCTCGACGGAGCGGTGGGAACCCTGCTCGGCGACGGCCTCGACGGTGCGGAGTCCGTAGCGACGCTCTACCGTCTGGCAATCGCCGCGACAGCCGCCTACTCGGACGGATTGCTCTCGGGAGCAACCGATCTCACTGCCCGCCACGTCAGTGAGCGGCACCAGTTCGGTAAGCCGCTCGCCACCTTCCAGGCAGTGGCCCAGCAGATCGCGGACGTCTACGTCACCGCCCGGACCCTGCACGTCGCCGCGTTGTCTTCGGTCTGGCGTGTCTCCCGAGGTCTCGACGCCGACGACGATCTCGACGTCACCGCGTACTGGATCGCTGCGGAACTTCCTCCGGCCATGCGGGTGTTGCACCACCTGCACGGCGGCATCGGAGTGGATGCGACCTATCCGCTGCACAGATACTCGTCGACCGCCAAGGACCTTGCACGGTGGCTCGGCGGCGCTTCGTACCGACTCGACCTCGTGGGGGCCCGGTGTTCATCGATCTGACCGACGACCAGCGTGCGCTGCAAGCCGAGTTGCGCAGCTACTTCTCGAATCTCGTCTCCGCCGACGAAGCCGCGATCATGCGCACCGAGCGGCACGGCCCCACCTACCGTGAGGTGGTCCGCCGAATGGGTAAGGACGGATGGCTGGGAGTGGGATGGCCCGTCGAGTTCGGCGGCCACGGCTTCGGCGACGTCGAGCAGCAGATCTTCGCCAACGAAGCCATGCGTGCCGACGTGCCGCTGCCCGGTGTCACGTTGCAGACCGTCGGTCCCACCTTGCAGGTCTACGGAACCGACGAGCAGAAGCGGAAGTTCCTCCCCGCAATCCTCGCCGGTGAGGTCCATTTCGCCATCGGTTACTCCGAGCCCGAAGCCGGGACGGACCTCGCGGCGCTGCGCACCACCGCTGTACGTGACGGCGACGAGTACGTGGTCAACGGGCAGAAGATCTTCACCACCGGGGGTCACGACGCCGACTACATCTGGCTCGCTGTCCGCACCGGCTCGGCCGACTCGAGGCACCGGGGTATCTCCATTCTCATCGTCGACACGACCGACCCGGGATTCAGCTGGACGCCCATCATCACGTGCGACGGCGCGCACCACGTCAACGCCACGTACTACAACGATGTGCGGGTGCCGGCGAACATGCTCGTCGGTGAGGAGAACAAGGGCTGGCGGCTGATCACCACGCAGCTCAACCACGAGCGCGTGATGCTCGGACCGGCGGGCCGGGTCGCGGGCATCTACGACCATCTGCAGGACTGGGTGCGACGGCACAACCTCCTGGACGAACCCGACGTGCGCCGCGCACTCGGCGAGATCCACGCGACACATCGGCTCAACGAGCTTCTCAACTGGCAGGTCGCGGCGAGTGAGAACGACGCCGTCGACATCGCCGACGCGTCGGCCACCAAGGTGTTCGCCACGGAACGGATCCAGCGGGTCTGCCGGCTCGCCGAGGAGATCGTCGGACGCCACGGCGACCCGGCCGACACCGACACGGCCGATCTGCTGCGCTGGCTCGACATGATGGCCAAGCGGAACGTGGTGATCACGTTCGGGGGCGGGGTCAACGAAGTGATGCGAGAACTCATCGCCACCGCCGGTCTGGGTATGCCCCGGGTACCGCGGTGACAGGCGCACAGACGGCCGGCGCGGAGAGCACGGCCGACGAGATCCTTGCGGCCGCCGAACGCGTGCGTAACGACGGACCGTCCGCACCCCGCTTCGGTCGCGATCCCGTCAATCTCCCGATGATCCGGAACTGGCTCGAGGCGATCGGTGACGACAACCCGATCTACACCGACGAGTCCGCTGCGGTGGCAGCCGGGCACGACGGTCCGGTCGCACCGCCCGCGATGGCTCAGGTCTGGACGATGCGGGGTCTCGGTGCCGAGCGGGAGAAGGACGATCCACTCGGCCGGATGACGCAGATCCTCGACGACGCGGGGTACACCTCGGTGGTCGCGACCAACTGCGACCAGACCTACCACCGCTATCTTCGCCACGGTGAGCACGTGACCATCGAGTCCACGCTCGAGGATGTGGTGGGTCCGAAGAAAACCGGTCTCGGGGAAGGGTGGTTCTTCACCACCCGCAACGTGTGGAAGGTCGGCGACGAGGTCGTCGCCGAAATGCTGTTCCGCATCCTCAAATTCGCTCCGCCGGGCGAGGCTGCCGACTCCGCCCCGCGGGCCACGGTGCCCGAGGATCTGGACCCGTCACGGATGATGCGGCCGTCCGCATCGCGCGACACGCAGTTCTTCTGGGACGGCGTCGCCGGCCACGAGTTGCGCATCCAGCGCCGCCCCGACGGCACGTTGCAACACCCGCCGGTACCGGCGCTGTGGCTCGACAAGGACGAGACGACCGACTACGTGGTGTCGTCGGGCCGGGGTGCGGTGTTCAGTTTCGTCGTCCACCATGCCCCGAAAGTTCCGGGCCGGCAGGTTCCCTTCGTCGTCGCGCTCGTGGAACTCGACGAGGGCGTGCGCATGCTCGGAGAACTCCGGGGAATCGACCCGTCGGACGTGAGAATCGGAATGCCCGTGGAGGCAACCTATCTCGACTTTCCCGGCGACGACGACACCGAAGGAACCCCGTGGACGCTGTACGCCTGGAAGCCCCTCGAGGAGGATTCGTGAGCATCGATGCGGTGACGGCAGGGCAGGCGCTCCCACCCTTGTCGATTCACGCCGACCCGACGTTCGTCGTCTCGACGGCGTTGGCCACCCGCGACTTCCAGGACGTGCACCACGATCGCGACAAGGCGCGGCAGCGCGGGTCCGAGGACATTTTCGTCAACATCCTCACCGACACCGGCCTCGTCCAGCGGTACGTCACGGACTGGGCAGGTCCTCGTGCCGTCGTGCGGTCGATTTCGTTACGCCTCGGCGTGCCCTGGTACGCGTACGACACCCTCACACTCGCCGGCACGGTGGCGGCCGTCGACGACGGTCTGGTCACCGTCGACGTCGTCGGGCGTAATGCGCTGGGCGACCACATCACCGCGAAGGCCACCCTCGTGATCGGAGATGCCGAATGAGCGGTCTGTCGGGCAGGGCGGTCGTGGCGGGCATCGGTGCCACCGACTTCTCGAAGGATTCCGGCCGGAGCGAACTGCGACTCGCGGCGGAAGCCGTGCGGGACGCGCTCGACGACGCCGGACTCGCCCCCTCCGACGTGGACGGCCTGGTCTCGTTCACGATGGACACCAATACCGAAGTCGCGGTCGCGCGAGCGGTGGGCATCCCGAACCTGAAGTTCTTCTCGCGCATCCATTACGGCGGCGGTGCGGCCTGCGCCACCGTGCAGCAGGCGGCGATGGCTGTCGCGACCGGCGTGGCCGACGTCGTGGTTGCGTACCGCGCGTTCAACGAACGTTCCGGCGCGCGATACGGGCAGGTGAACAGCACGCTCGCCGCCCAGGTCAACGCCTCCGGTACCGACAACGCGTTCTCCTACCCGCACGGGTTGAGCACACCCGCATCGTTCGTCGCGATGGTGGCGCAGCGGTACATGCACGTCTCGGGTGCCACCGGTGCGGACTTCGGAGCGGTGGCCGTCGCGGACCGCGCCCACGCGGCGAACAACCCGAAGGCGTTCTTCTACGGAAAACCCATCACCCTGGACGACCACCAGAATTCCCGCTGGATCGCGGAACCGTTGCGGCTGCTCGATTGCTGTCAGGAATCGGACGGGGGTGTCGCGCTGGTGGTGACCACACCGGAGCGTGCGAAGGATCTGAAGCAGGTGCCCGCGGTGATCGCGGCGGCGGCGCAAGGCAGCGGACCGGACCAATACATCATGACGAGCTATTACCGCGACGGGCTCGCAGGTCTCCCGGAGATGGGCATCGTCGGGAATCAGCTGTGGGAACAATCGGGCCTCGGCCCGAAGGACATTCAGACTGCGATCCTGTACGACCACTTCACGCCGTACGTGCTCATGCAACTCGAGGAACTGGGATTCTGTGACCGGGGCGATGCGAAGAACTTCGTGGCCGACGGGATCGAACTCGGTGGCAGGCTGCCTATCAACACCCACGGTGGGCAACTCGGCGAGGCGTACATCCACGGCATGAACGGAATCGCAGAAGCGGTCCGCCAGATCCGCGGGACGTCGTGCAACCAGGTCGACGACGTCGAGAACGTGCTCGTCACAGCGGGCACGGGCGTGCCGACGTCCGGTCTCGTCCTCACCCGCTGAACTGCGATCGGGCGCGGACGGATCCCATGCCCCGTTTCATTCTGGGTCGACGGCTGTGGTCGCGCCCCTCGGTTCGCGGCGTGCGGCGATCAGCGCGAGGACGAGGCCGAACGCGACCCAGCAAGCGAGCACTACGCTCGGGAACCCGCTGCCGATGCCGCCGAAGAACGCGTTCGCGCGCAGGAGTGAACCGGTCGCCCCGGGGGGCAGCAGCTGCCCGAAAGTGGACCATCCGTCGGGAAGCCAGTTGCTCCCGGTCCCGAGCGCCGAGAGTGGATTGCCCACGAACATCATCAGAAAAGCGCCGAGGCCGATGCCCACCGGACCGAGCAGGGCTTCGAGGCCGAGGACGGTCAACGCCAGCGCGCCCATGCCGAGCGCGAGACCCTCTGCGGTGAGCCAGTAGTTTCCGGCCAGTGACCCGGTGCCGAACTGGAGGATGGCGGTGAGCGCGGCACCGGCGATCACTGCGAAAGCCACGACGCCGACGAAGCGCAGCAGCAGGCGGTTGCGTCCGGGGAACAGCTGCGTCAGTGCAATTGCCGGAATGAGTCCACCGAAGACCATCGGAAGCGCTGCGGCGGTCAGTCCGGCTCCTCGGGGGTCGTCCGCAGGGAAGGCCACCAGTTCGTGCGTCCGTACCGGCACTTGCTGCCGCTGGGCGATGCTCGTTCCGAGGGCAGTGACGGCCGCGGCGCCGGGTGCGCCACCCGCGGTGGCCGTGTAGACATCCACACCGTCGGCCGCGAAAACGAGTCCGCCTGCGGCTTCGCGATTCTCGATGCCGGCGATGAGGTCTTCGGGAGTGTCGAAGCGGACAACGTCCCATTCATCGGGGGTGAGGTTTCCTGCGACGGCGTCGACTGCGGGCGAAGGCCCGGCCAAGCCGAGTCTCATGTCGTGGGGTCCGCCATGGATGGCAGGCAGCGCGAAGGCGAGGAGCATCACGCCGACGACTGCGGTGAGTCCGGCGACGAGCGCACTCAGCCGGATCCACGACGAGCGGGTCGTCTTGTCGGCTTGTGCATTCGCACCGGCGTTTTCATCCGGTCCGCCGGCCGATATGGAGCTGGACATCCTGCGTCCCTTCGACACGTGTCCGGTGGATGCAGCGTGTGGACCGAAAACCGTTTCCGGTAGCCATGCTTCCACACGTCTCCGACGTCGGTCTGCGGAGACGAGGACGGTCGAGTCTCGGACGACGAGCCGATGTTACGAGTCGGACGTGGCTATCGGAGAGAAAATTCGATCTTGCGGACGTGAGTGGTCGGCGCGCGCATACTACGACTATCACTCGCCTCCGAAAGGGACGACCATGTCCGAAGAAATGCGTGCGACCCGACGAGACCCCAGCGTGAAACAAGGCATTGCCGCGGGAACGTCGGTAGGTGCTGCCATCATCCTCGCGACACTCGGCGTGGTGTCCCTCCTGCAGGGAATCGCGGCGGTCGCGGAGGACGAAATCTTCGTCGTCGGTGTGGCCTACACCTACGAATTCGACGTCACGACGTGGGGCTGGATCCACATCGTGGTCGGTGCGCTGATGATCCTCATCGGTGCGGCGCTCTTCACGGGCGCCACCTGGGCACGCGTGACAGCCATCGTCATCGCGGCGATTTCCATCATCGTCAACTTCCTGTGGCTGCCGTACTACCCCTGGTGGTCCATTCTCATCATCGCGCTCGACGTGGTGGTCATCTGGGCAGTCTCCACCTGGAACCCGCGTACGTATGTGTAGGCGCATCCGGGCGGTTTAGCCGCACGGTCTCGGTGACCGCGCTCCGCGCGCCCGGAACTCGACGATGACCGCACCTGTGTACGAGTCCCACAACGGTTTCGCACTGTGGTGGGCACGCCTCGCCTGGATTCTTCTCGCGGCGGCCCTGGTCGTACCGATCGTGGTTGCGGGCCTGCGCGGGGCAGTGCTGTTCACGGTGACGAGCATCGCGGCCGTGGTGGTGGCCGTCGCTGCGGTGTACGGGTTTCTCACGTGGCGTGGTGTTCTCCGGCTGGCGGCGCTGGTGTCGGCGCTGTGCGCTCCGATCGTCGTGTTGGTCGTAATCGTGCGAGAACGCGAGTTGTGGGTGATTCCGCTCGAGGTGGCTCTCGTGCTCGCGGCATTCGGATCTGCCCGCGCCGCTCTGAGGATCCGTGCTTCCGAATCCACGATGTCCGAATACCCCGCGGAGACTGTGCACCGGCCGTTTCTCGTGATGAACCCGCACTCCGGTGGTGGCAAAGTCGTTCGTTTCGACCTGCGACGACGTGCCGAGGAACTCGGTGCCGAGGTCGTAGTACTCGACGGGCCCGAATTCGTCGATGTCCAGGCGCTCGCGCGCCGGGCGGTGGCGCGGGGAGCCGATCTGCTCGGTGTTGCCGGTGGCGACGGCACTCAGGCTCTGGTCGCGGGAGTGGCTGCGGAACAAGGGATTCCGTTCTTGGTGATCAGTGCCGGCACACGCAACCACTTCGCGCTCGACCTCGGACTGGACAGGGAAGACCCCGTGGCCGGTCTCGAGGCGCTGCGCGACGGAGTCGAACTGCACGTCGACCTCGGACACATCGACGGTCGGCCCTTCGTCAACAACGCGTCCTTCGGGGTCTACGCCGAGATCGTGGAAAGCCCGCACTACCGTGACGACAAGGCGAAGACCGTTCTCGACCTGTTGCCCGACCTGCTGGCCACCAGCGCACACGGGGCATTGTGCGCACGTATCGACGGCACGGTCCTCGAGGGTCCACGCGCATTGCTCGTCAGCAACAATCCGTACACCACGGACGACCTGGTAGGGATGGGCCGGCGTCTTCGGCTCGATCGAGGCAGGCTCGGCGTGATCGCTCTGTCGGTGCAGGGGGCCGGCCAGATCGTCGGAGTTCTTCGCCGCGCGCGAACCAAAGGTCTCGTCCAGCGCACGGCCACGGAAGTCGTGGTGTTTTCGGGCGAACACGACATCGCGGTCGGTGTGGACGGGGAGTCGGTGCGGATGCCGTCGCCGGTGCGCTGCACCGTCGCCCCGGGTGCGTTACGCGTCCTCGTGCCCCGCGACCGGCCGGGGATGCGGATTCCCCGGCCGGTTCTGGATTGGGTACAGCTGTCCCGGTTGGCGCGTTCGACTACCAGACCGTGACGACGCCACCGCACGACGTGGTCGGGATGGCCCACAAAGGAATGCTGTTCACTGCGCTGACGGTGAATTCGACGTCGCCGGGGCCCGAACGCACATCGAAACGCGCCACTCCGCTGCCCGGATAGGCGACGGTGACGGAGTCGGTGAGGGTTCCGCGTGCACCCGTGTTGCGGTTGTGCCAGTCCAGGCGCACGTCGGACCGATATCCACCGGCGAAGAACCACAGGCTGGATACGTCGGGTAGGGACAGCTCGATCCTTCCCGGTTCGGTCTGCCATCCGAACAGCCGTGCCGGCGCATACGGCTGGTCCACGATGTAAGGGCTCACGCCCCAGCAGCGGTTCATCGGAATCGGAGTCTCGGCAGCAGCTGTTCCGGCGCCCACGCCGAGTCCGGTGAACATGCCTGCGGCAACGAGAGCGGAAGCGGCGGTGCGTCGGAGGAATCGTACGGTCATACAGGTCCCCTTCTCCTGGAATGAGCGTTCAGTAGAGCACGCGATGTGATTCCGCGCCAACGATTTCGGGCGGTGATCGGCCCTGACGCCCGGTTTCCGTCGCGGGGCAGGACGCTGCTTACCCACCTGTGCTGGGCGACGTGCCCCAACCTTCGAATTCACGCGTACCTCACCCCGAACAGTCCGGGTTCGCACCTCGGGCGGTCGGTGCATCGGGTACTGCCGGAGCAGCCGATTCCGAAAGTGTGCGATTTCTGCGATGAGAAAACCGGTCGAAACGTGTCGGTCCTGTAGTGCAGACTGACGACGCAACCACCAGTCAGGGAGGACTCATGGCCGACGCCATAGTCGCAGAAGGACTGATCAAGACCTACGGAGATGTCAAAGCCCTCGACGGCATCGACCTCCGGGTGCCCGAAGGGACGGTCACGGCGCTGCTCGGTCCCAACGGGGCAGGCAAGACGACGACGGTCCGGGTACTGACCACTTTGATCGTGCCCGATGCCGGTAGCGCGCGGGTAGCGGGCTTCGACGTCGTGAACGACGCCCGCGCACTCCGCTCCCACATCGGAGCATCGGGGCAGTATGCGGCGGTGGACGAATACCTCACCGGTTTCGAGAACCTCGAGATGGTCGGCAGGCTCTACCACCTGGGCGTCAAACGCAGCAGGGAGAGAGCGCGCGAACTGCTCGCGCAGTTCGACCTCGAAGAGGCAGGAGATCGCCCGGTCAAGGGCTATTCGGGAGGTATGCGCCGACGTCTCGACCTCGCCGGCGCGCTGGTCGCCGAACCGCCGGTGCTCTTCCTCGACGAGCCCACCACCGGCCTGGACCCCCGGGCGCGGCTCGGATTGTGGGAGGTCATCGACACGCTGGTGGCGCGTGGCACCACGCTCCTGCTCACCACCCAGTACATGGACGAAGCCGAGCGCCTCGCCGACGACATCGCGGTGATCGACCGCGGCAAGGTCATCGCGCGCGGTGATGCGGACGAACTCAAGAGCCAGGTGGGTGGTGAACGCATCGAAATCGGTGTGCCCGATGCCGGAGACCAGCAAGTCGCATGCCGCGAACTCGCCTCGGTCGCGTCGGGTGAGATCCAGCTCGATTCGGGAACCGGAACGCTCACCGTCCCCCTGAGTGGCGCGGGGGGCGGGGCGGGCGCCGAAGCCCTCGTCGCGGCGCTGGGGAAGCTCGCGGTGGCGGGCGTTCGCGTGACCGATGTGGCACTGCGAAAGCCGACACTCGACGACGTGTTCCTCACCCTGACGGGCCACGAGGCAGAGAAGACAGAGGAGGCGGCGCAGTGAATTCGGTACAGCTGGTCACATCGGACGGCCTCACCATAGCCAAGCGCAACATGATCAAGATCAAGCGTGTGCCCGATCTCATCGTGTTCACGATGCTCTCGCCGATCATGTTCGTGCTGCTGTTCGCCTACGTGTTCGGTAGCGCGATCGACATTCCCGGAATGTCGTATCGCGAATTCCTCATCGCCGGCATCTTCACTCAGACGGTGATCTTCGGGTCCACGTGGACCGGTCTGGGAATGGTCGAAGACCTGCAGAAAGGCATCATCGATCGGTTCCGGTCGCTGCCCATGGCACCCTCGGCCGTCCTGATCGGACGGACGACCACGGACGTGCTCATCAACGTGGTCAGCCTCGTGGTGATGTCGCTGACCGGTCTGGTGGTGGGGTGGAGGATCCACTCGTCGTTCGGGGAGGCCGTAGCGGGTTACCTTCTGTTGCTGCTGTTCGCCTACGCGTTGTCGTGGGTGATGGCCGTGGTCGGAATGTGGGTCCGGACGCCCGAGGTGTTCAACAACGCGAGCTTCATGGTGATCTTCCCGTTGTCGTTCGTCGCGAACACCTTCGTCGATCCGTCGTCCATGCCGCCGGTACTCCGCACGATCGCCGAGTGGAATCCGCTGTCGGCACTCACGCAGGCCGTGCGAAACCTGTTCGGGAACACCAACCCGATGGTTCCGCCGCCGGACGTCTGGCCGCTGCAGAATCCGATCCTCGCGTCGCTCCTGTGGACGGCGCTGATACTGATCGTGTTCGTACCGTTCGCGATCTACCGGTATCAGAAAGCGGTCAGCCGCTGAGTTTTCCGGTGCACCGAGTTTCCAGTGGATCGGGTATCCCGCAGGACGCTCGCGGTGGTGGAATCAGCGTGCTTGGCGAGTTGCCCAGTCGTTGATCGCCACCGCGAACTCCGCCGAGACGGGGAGCAATGCCACCACGTCGGCGGGGCTCGGAGGCAGCGGGCCGAGTTCTTCGAGGCTGTGGTTCGCGGTAGCGAAGTGCTCGAACTGCAGGTCGGTGTGCTCGAGAGACCGTCGCAGCGGATCGACCTGTGCGCAGCTGATGTTGAGATCCTTGTCCGAGCAAGTGAGCAGCACCGGTGTATCCGCCGCCAGTCCCGCGGCCAGCGCGGCTGGATCGAGCCTGTCCGCCTCGGCGAGGAACTTGGCGTTGGCCTCGTTCAACCCGAGTTGCGCAACCAGAGGATGCTGGTCCGCAGGGACGGTACCCGTGGCGCGCAGCGATTCCACGGTTCGCGGCACGTCGGCACGCACCGCTTCGGCCTGGTCCGGGCTCAGCTGCCCGGACTCTGCCACGGCCGTGATCTGTGCCGACAGCAGATCGAGATAGCGCATCGGGAGGGGCTGGAGAAGCCCGAACCCGTCACCGATTCCCCTGTCGGCGAGAGCGAGTGCGGTCAGGCCGCCTTCGCTGTGCCCGAGGACGAGGACGTCCGACGTGGCGAATCCCGTCCGGGTGGCGAGCAGGTCGGCTGCGGCCGCGGCGTGATCGACCTGGTCGACGAAACCGTACTCGCCGACGGTCTCCGCCGTGAACTTTCCGAGCCCTGTGTCGCCGGCCCCGATCTTGTCGAATCGAAGACTGGCGATTCCTTGGGCTGCAAGCGAATCGGCGACCCTCTGCAGCACATCGGAGGATGCGACCCCCGGCTGATTGCCGTTGCGATCGGTCGGACCGCTACCGGGCAGCAACAACGCAGCACCGGTGGTTGCGCCGTTCGGGAGTCGGAGACTGCCGTGGAACGTACTGCCGTCGGCGTCGAAGGTTACTGCGGTGTCGTCCCCCGAGGGCAGGATGACCGAACCGGTGTCGGGCATCGCCGACGCCGTTCCGGCGAGCGTCACCCCGCCTCCCAGCACCAAGATCGGTACCGCTACCGCACCAGCCCACCGCCGCAGATTCCGCATGGGGCAGAACATTAGCAAAGCTGACGAGACCGGTCAGGGGAGCAACGTGTCGATGAAGCTGTTGCTGTAGACGCGATGAGGATCCAGCCGGTTGAACACCGCCCGCGCCGAATCCCAATTGTCTTCGGATGGAACGCCTTCGCGATAGGTGTCGGGCAGGCTCTGGGAGACGATGGTCGCATCGGTGTACGGCAGGTCCGGGCCGAATGCCCACCCTTTCGACCATTCCGGCCGGAACGTCGAATCTTCGCCGTTGTACCGCTGCCTCATCCACTGTTCCATTTCGCGGTAGAACGCGAACATGCCGGGTGTTCCGGGAACACCCAGCACATTGAGCCAGATGGCTGTGTCCCACTCCGGGTGGTCGGGGCGCGGACGCGTCGACGCGAGCGTCGGCGACCCGGCGGACGGCACGAGAACATCTTCCGGCCGGTCCAGACCACAACAGCGGATCTCGACCGGCCCGTTGAGCGGGTACTGCCCGAGCGCGCGGTAGTGCTCGATCCGCTCCTGGAACCAGTGCGTGAAGTCGTGAATCACGGTGGCGATATTGGCGCGATCGGTGAGTACGGCGCCCCCGCCCTCGGTGAGACGCAGTGTCGTCGCTTTGATGTAGAACTGCAGGTCCTTCGACCATCCCCAGATATCGGACGACGCCGTCGCCGCCAATCCCGCGACCGTCACACCGTAATAGGTCTGCCCGAACGCCGGGGCGATCGCGGTGTTGCCGGCCGTCAACTGGCCCAGCAGATCGGTGATCGGCTCCGGGACGTTGTCGGAGAACGGATAGTTGTACGGCCCGTGTACTTCTCGGGACGAGACCGGCTTCTCGGGTGCGAGAGACCAGACTTTCAGCCACGGCTTGTCGGTGAAGGGGTACCAGATGGCCTCGGCGCGCCCGGTACTGCGCACGAACGACTCGAAGGTACGGCCCTGGGCGCCGGGGAGAGAGAACAACTCGTCCCACGGGATGTCGGTGAAGCTCTTACAGCGCATGCGGTAGTTCGGACCCGCCTGCAGGGTCACGGAGGTGACGAAGGTGCGGCCCAGATGGCACAGCAACGGCGAGATATCGGGATCGGCGCGGGTGAATGTGCGCAACGAATACGCGCTTCCGTCCCATACGACGGCGGTGAGCTCGGTGACGAGATTGCTCAACGATCCGAAGGTGTGTCCGGGCTCGGTGGATTCGCCGTCGGCGGGCAGCGCAGCTCCGTGTGCGTTGACGGCGAGCGAACCGGCAATCGTGAGGACTCCGGGTGCGGGGAGATTCGCCCAGCCGAGGCCGTGCTGCTGAAGTGCCGTCGTGATGGCGTCGAGTGTGGCGCCGGGACCTGCCGTCACCCTGGGGGGAGAACTTCCGGGATCGACGTCCACCCAGTCGAGGTGGGCGATGGTGTCGGCGAGGATCACCCGGTCGATGGGTGCGCCGTTGACGACCGTCAGCGGCGTCCAGCCGTGCATCGCGCCCCGCGGCCGGATCGTGTAGCCGTTCTGGTGGCCCCAATTGACCAGCTGAACAACATCATCCGGTGTTCGCGGCGCACAGGTCCAGATTGCGTCCAGCATGATCTCTTTGGACCAGTTCTGGTACGCCTGCTGGTACAGGGCGATGCCCTCGGGAAAGGAGGGCGGTGCCGGAAGGGTGCTCGCGGCCGAACCCGAAGGGACTGCGTGGACGGGCGTCCAGCCGCCCAGTGCGGTGGCCGCGATGGCTCCGGCGCCCACAGCAAGGAAGCCACGCCGGGACAGGGACGGCGACGCATCTCGAATTGCCATGTGTGTGTTTACTTTCCCCAGGGTTATGTTGTCACGACACGGTCAGGACGACATCGGCCAGTGCCGGCGCGAGGTCACGTTCGACCACCGAGGCGGTCGCAAGCTTGCGGGTACCTTCGTCCCAGACCCGTATACGAAGGGTCTCCCCGGGGAACACCACACCGGCGAACCGTGCCCGGAAACCGGCGACTCGGGCGGCGTCCGCATCGAGGAACCGGTCGGTGACGGCTTTGCACACGATTCCGTAGGTGCACAGCCCGTGCAGGATCGGGGCGGGGAAGCCGGCGGCCGCCGCGAACTCGGGATCGGAATGCAGGGGATTGCGGTCCCCGCACAACCGGTACAGCAGCGCCTGTTGCGGAAGAGTCGGGACATCGATTTCGGCATCCGGTTCCCGTTCGGGAAGCTCCACCGACTCGGACGGTCCGCGTTCTCCGCCGAATCCACCTTCACCGCGCGCAAAGATCGACGACCGGGCCGTCCACAGAGGATTACCGTCGGGGTCTTCGGTGGTGGATTCCTGCACGATCACGGCGGCCTTGCCCTTGTCCCACACCTCGGAGATGCGGGTGACGGTGCGGCCTTTGCCCGACGGCGGGATGGGCGCGTGCACGAGCACTTCCTGACTGCCGTGCACGACCTTGGCGAGATCGATCTCGATTCCGGGAAAGGACACCTTCGGCGGTTCGATCTGGTGGAACGTGGCCGCGACCGTCGCGAACGTGGGCAGCGCCTGCGGTGCGTGGTCCCCGAGATATCGCAGTTCGCCGGCGTCGGTGGGCCGGGATCCGGCACCGAGACCGAGGTTGTAGAGCTGGATGTCGCTGCTCGACCAGGAGAATTCCTGGGCGGGCAACTCGGCGCCGAGTGCGACGGCGGGGTCGATGGGCACGCGATGTTGTCCTTTCGCGAATACGGCGGCGCGGTGGCCCGGTATCGGTCAGCGGCTTTCGGCGGGTTCGGTCAGTTCGTCGTCGACGGGGTCACCGTGATCGGAGTCGAGGATGTCGAGGACTGCCAGATATCCGAAGGTCATTGCGGGGCCGATCGTTGCCCCCGGCCCGGCGTACGTGTGTCCCATGACGGGTGAACCGACGTTGCCCGTCGCGTAGAGCCCCGCGATCACGGTGCCGTCCTCGCGCAGCACCCGCGCGTGGACGTCGGTGACGAGGCCACCTTTGGTTCCGAGATCGCCGGGCACGACCTTGAACGCGTAGAACGGCGCCTTGTCGACGACGCCGAGGCTCGGGTTGGGCTTGTTGCGGGGATCGCCGTAGTAGTGGTCGTATTCCGACTCGCCGCGGCCGAAGTCCTCGTCTTTACCGGCACGCGCGAAACCGTTGAACCGTTCGACGGTGTCGGTGAGCGCTGCGGCAGGGACCCCGATCTTCTCGGCGAGTTCGCTGATCGAGCCGGCCTTGACGAGCACTCCTGCCTTCTCCCAGCGGCCGGGAAAGGGCGTTCGCGGGGTGATACCGGCGAAAGTGTACCGATCGCGGTAGCGCTGATCGAGGATGAGCCAACTCGGAATGTTCTCGCCGGGCCCGTCGCCACGCCCGTACTTCCCGCCGTACATCGCGTGTGTCGCCTCGACATAGGGCGCGGACTCGTTCACGAATCGTTTTCCGGCACTGTTGACCATCATGCAGCCGGGCAGGCTTCGTTCCGACAGCGCGAACCACGGACCGCCGGTGAGCGGGAAGGACGGACCCCACCACGCGTCGTCCATGAAGTCCACTGCAGCCCCGAGCTTTTGGCCCGCCAGGATTCCGTCGCCGGTGTTGGCTTTGGCTCCCACCGTCCATTCGGTGCCGATCGGCGCGCGCTGGTACTTCTTGCGCATCTCCTCGTTGTGCTCGAACCCGCCGCTGGCGAGAATCACGCCCTTGCGGGCACGAATGATCTGCTGCTCGCCGTGCGAGTCGACGGTCACCCCGCGCACCACACCGTCCTCGACGAACAGGTCGGTCAGCGCGGTATCGAGGAGCAACGGAACGCCGGCGTCCCGCATACCTATGCGCAGGCCGGCCATCAGCGCCTGGCCGCGCACCAGAAGGTGCTTCTTGGTGATGTTGGCCCACACGAATCGCGCTCCGACCCGAACGGCACGGAGGGGTCCGCGGGGGTTGCGCACCAGCAGGTTCAGCCATTTGTAATCGGCCTGGGTGATGACGAAGTTCTTCGGGGCGCGCGCGTAATCGGGCTCGAGCAAAGCGAGATCGTCGCCGAGGCGGCGGCCGTCGAACGGTGTCGGCTCCACCGAGCGCCCCCCAGCTCGCCCGCCGGGCGCCTCCGGGTAGTAATCGGAATAGCCTGGAACCCACTGCAATTCGAGCGCACTGTGCTTCTGCACGAACGACAGCATCTCGGGCCCGCGATCGATATAGGTATCGATCTTCTCGGCGGGCACGACGTCGCCGATGATGCTGTGGAGGTACGTGCGAGCGGCCTCGGGAGTGTCCTGCACCCCGGCGGCCACGAGGGCGTCGTTGTTGGGAATCCACACGCCGCCGCCGGAGCGGGCACTCGATCCACCGTACCGGGATGCCTTCTCGATCAGGACGACACTCGACCCCTTGCGGGCAGCGGTGATCGCGGCGGTCATTCCGCCGGCGCCACTGCCGACGACGACAATGTCGTACTCCTGATTGCTCATGTAGAACACGTTATAGAACGAGGGGGTGTGGAGTCCATCTTTTCTGTACAACCCACTGCCGGTACAGAGAGCGGCGACCGGAACGCGTTCCAGTATCGACGGCGGAAGCCGGGTGCAGGGGACCGTCTCGAACCGGTGGAGACGGGGGCGTCGCCGAATGGCGCCGTATGACCGGATTGACCGCTTGGTGGACATAGGGAGGTTTGTTCGTTTCCGAGGTGGGTATCCGCAGCCGTCCGAACCCTCGGACACATCATCGACTGCGAGGTGGAGCCGTGCGTTTGTTGACTCTCTTGGTGCTGGTCTGGCTGGTGATCGGGGCCGTCGCTGGGTGGCAGCGAGGCTACTTCGAGGATTCCCCGCAGAACTGCAGCAGCCTGGCAACGGTGGCAACCACCGTCGTAGCAGGTCCGCTCAACTATGTGGGTGTGAACCCGCAGGTCCAGTGCGAGGGAATGCCCGAGCCCAGCCAGTAGGCCGGTGGGGGACGGCGACCGAACGACGTGTTCTGCCCCGTCCACTGTTCCGAACGGCCACTGTTCCGAACAACCACTGTGAAGTGATATCTCGACACATCCCCGGCGAACTCTTTCGCCGGGGATGTGTGCGTTGGGTTGTGCCCCAGGACAAGATGCGGGCGGGGGACGGCGAGGGGCCCTTTATCTTTGCCGGGCTGAATACCGCACGATCGGGCCGGGCGCTCGCTACAGTCCGAATTCATGACGATCGCCACGCGTACGGTCGAGTATCCGGCGGGCGGCCTGACGATGGTCGGACACCTGGCTCTGCCGACGGGTGCCGACCTCCGGCCTGCGGTCCTGATCGGACCGGAAGGGCCCGGGCTGAACGACTTCCAGCGGCGGCGGGCCGACGCCCTCGCCGAACTCGGCTACGTCGCTTTCGCTTTCGATCACAACGGTGGGCGCTGGTTCTCCGACCCGGCGGAGATGCTCGCGTACCTGACACCCTTGCTCGCGGACCCCGGCCGGATGCTGGCCATGGGCCGGGCGGCGCTGGATGTGGTGCGCGCGGAGCCGCGGACCGATCCGGAGCGGATCGCGGCGGTCGGCTACGGCACCGGCGGTGCGATCGCGCTGGAACTGGGGCGTGACGGCGCGGACCTGCGCGCGATCGGAACGATCAACGCGCTGACCACCGGAAGGCTCGGCGGGGCCACGTGCATCCGGTGCCCGGTGTGGGCCGGGGTGGGATCGGAGGATCCGATCATGCCGCCGGCGCAGCGGGATGCGTTCGCGGCCGAGATGCAGGACGCGGGCGTCGACTGGCGCCTGGTGGTCTACGGTGGTGCGTTGCATGCCTTCCACCACCCGACGGACGGGCAGGTCGTACTTCCCGGCGTCGGTTACCATGCGCGCCACGCGGACCGGGCGTGGCGCGACATCGTGGCCCTGCTCGACGAGTGCGTGCCCGTCGCGCGAGAGTGACGCCTTCTACGACGCGTCGGGAACGTTGATCGTTCCGTCGAGCACCGCCTGATCGATGGAAGCCTGCAACTGCGGGCACCCTTCGCGGGGGCTGATCGACGCACCGGGGACTACGCCGGAGTCGCGGAAGGTGGGGCACACCGCGTCGGGATTCTCCTGCCACTGCACGCTGGTGTGTTTGTAGCTGTTCTTACGCACCAGCACACACGTGCCGCACCGGCGACATCTCACCTCGTGCTGACCGGAATCGAGATAGTTGATCTTGTCGATTGCGGTCTGGGTGGCGATGGCCTCGACCCGATCGGGCCGATCGGCGAAATCCGGTGACTTCGCCCATCTTCTCTGCCGGGTCGAGGAACTCATCGTCAGACCTCGGCTTCCTGCTTGCCGGACTTCTCTTCTGCCGACTTGCGCGCCAGATTCTCGGCGACCTCTTTTTCCCAGGACTCGTTGGCCTTGGCGGTGTCGACCTCGAATTCGAAACGGCCCGTCATCTTTTCGGTGACATCGGCGACGTCGACATAGAACTGCTCATACCAGCGACGGAGCTGGTAAACGGGGCCGTCCTCGTCGCACAGCAAGGGGTTCTCGATCTTGGTCTTGTTCTTCCAGATCTCCACATCCTGGAGGAAACCTTCGCCGATCCCCTCGGTGAACTTTGCCGCCAGCTTGTCCGACTGCTCGTCGGACATCCCGGTCGGCTTCTTCACGATGATGCCGTACTGCAGCATGAACGAGTCGTGCGTCACGGGGTAGTGGCAGTTGATCAGTACCGACTCGACGTTGTATCCGCCGTAGCTGTTGGTCATCGGGTTGATCATGTACGAGGGGCCGTAGTACGCGGCGTACGACTCGAGCGTCGATTCGATCCCGTACTGCGTCGACATCCCCTTGTCGGGCCGGCCGCGCGTGTTGAGGTACTGCTCCGCGATATGGCCTTCGAACACGTTCTTGAAGAAGGTCGGGAACGCGAAGTGGATGTAGTAGAAGTGCGCCATATCCACGACGTTGTCGATGATCTCCCGGCAGTTGGCGCCCTCGATGAGGATCTGGTTCCAGGTCCAGTCCGTCCATTCGCCCGTGCCGTGGTGCTCGATGTCGGGAATCGTGACCTCGGTGGGCGGCGGATTACCCTCGGGGTCGTTCCACACGAACAACTGGCCGTGCTTGACCATCGTGGTCCAGGCGCGGGTGCGTGCCAGCGGGGGAACTCGGCGCGAATACGGGATCTCGGTGCACTTGCCGTTGCCACCCCAGCGCCAGTCGTGGAACGGGCACGCCACCGAGTCGCCCTTGATCTCGCCCTGGGTGAGGTCCCCGCCCATGTGGCGGCAGTAGCCGTCGAGCACGTTCAGTTCGCCCTTGCTGTCGGCCCAGACCACCAGTTTGGTGCCGAAGGCTTCGACGGCGTGAGGACGCCCGTCGGCGAACGTCCTGCTGAGCCCGAGGCAATGCCAGCCCCGGGCGAACCGTGTCCGGGCTTCTCCGATGTCGATCTCGCGAATCTGCGCCATGTCAGCTCACTTCCTTCCGCAATCTCCTGTTAGAACACGTTATAGAATTCTGGTCTCGAGGGGAAGTGAACCGGGACTTTGGTCCTGAGTGTTTGGGGGTGTATGCGCTGATCTCCCGATCCTCGACACGAATAGGAACATGTTCTAGTCTCGGTACAAGCGATCAATTCCTGAACAGACGGGAGCGTCCAGTGGGTGACCACGACAGTCACGAGGTACTGCAGCGGATCGACGCACTGCTGCCCACCCTGCGCGAACGCGCGCAGGAGGCCGAGGATCTGCGCCGCGTCCCGGATGATTCGGTCAAGGCACTTCAGGAAGCCGGCTTCTTCCGGTTGCTGCAACCGGCGCAGTGGGGCGGGTACGAAGCAGACCCGGTGACCTTCTACACCGCGGTACGCAACATCGCGAGTGCGTGCGGTTCCACCGGGTGGGTTTCCGGCATCATCGGCGTGCACAATTGGCACCTGGCGTTGTTCGGCCAGGAGGCGCAGGAAGAGGTATGGGGCGACGATCCCGACGTCCGGATCTCCTCGTCCTACGCCCCGATGGGCGCGGGCGAAGTGGTCGACGGCGGTTACAAGGTCAACGGTGCGTGGGCCTGGTCGTCCGGCTGCGACCATGCGAGCTGGGTGGTCGTCGGCGGTCCCGTGATCAAGGACGGGCGTCCCGTCGACTTCGGCAGCTTCCTGATCCCGCGATCCGAGTACGAGATCGACGACGTGTGGAACGTGGTGGGCCTGCGTGGCACGGGTTCGAACACCATCGTCGTCAAGGATGTCGTGGTGCCCCGCCATCGATTCCTGAGCTTCAGGGCGATGAACGAACTCGCCTCACCCGGTCTCGAGCAGAACACGGCCCCCGTCTACAAGATGCCTTGGGGGACAATTCATC
Source organism: Rhodococcus sp. NPDC060084 (assembly GCF_042730335.1). Taxonomy (NCBI): domain Bacteria; kingdom Bacillati; phylum Actinomycetota; class Actinomycetes; order Mycobacteriales; family Nocardiaceae; genus Rhodococcus; species Rhodococcus sp. NPDC060084. The sequence continues at coordinate 26,967 of NZ_JBHWWX010000031.1, read as the reverse complement.
CCACAACCATTTCGGCGCCGATCGTCGGCATGGCGTACGGAGCGTACGACGCGCACGTCGAGCACCAGGGCAAGCGTGTGCGCGCCGCCTACGCGGGTGAGAAGGCGAAGGACGACCCGTTCGCGAAGATCCGTATCGCCGAGGCGTCGAGCGACATCGATGCCGCGTGGCGTCAGCTCTCGGGCAACGTCGCGGACGAATACGCGTGCCTCCTGCGCGGCGAAGACGTTCCGATGGAGATCCGCCTGCGGGCACGCCGCGACCAGGTCCGCGCGACCGGCCGGGCCATCGCCTCTATCGACCGGCTCTTCGAGAACTCCGGCGCCACCGCGCTCGCCAACGGGACGCCGATTCAGCGTTTCTGGCGCGACGCCCACGCCGGCCGGGTGCATGCCGCCAACGACGCCGAGCGCGCGTACGTGATGTTCGGCGCCGCCGAGTTCGGTCTCCCGCTCACCGACACGATGGTCTAGGAACGCCTGTGACTGCAACAGAAGAGCTCACCTACGAGTCCACCTCCCGTTTCGCGCAGGTGCGCGACGATCTGCGCCTGCACTATCACGAGGCGGGCGTCGGTCACGACACCACGATCGTGTTGCTGCACGGTGGTGGCCCGGGCGCGTCCTCGTGGTCGAACTTCGCCAAGAACATTCCGGTACTCGCGCGGCGATTCCACGTAATCGCCGTCGACCAGCCGGGCTACGGACGTTCGGACAAGCCCACCGAGCATCCGCAGTACTTCGTGCACAGCGCGTCGGCGCTGGCCGATCTGCTCGACACCCTCGGCATCACCGATCGAGTGCACCTGCTGGGCAATTCGCTCGGCGGCGGCGCGGCGGTGCGGTTCGCACTCGACTATCCCGATCGCGCCGGGAGGCTCGTGCTGATGGGCCCCGGGGGCCTGAGCGTCAACCTGTTCGCGCCCGATCCCACCGAGGGCGTGAAGAACCTCGGCAAGTTCGGCTACCAGCCCACCCGCGAGAACCTCGAAGCCTTCCTGCGGATCATGGTGTTCGACCAGTCGTTGATCACACCCGAACTCGTCGAGGAGCGATTCGCTGCCGCGAGCACACCGGAATCGCTGGCCGCTGCGAAAGCCATGGGCAAGTCCTTCTCCAGCGGAGAGTTCGAGAAGGGCATGCTGTGGCGCGACGCCTACAGGCTGCGCCAGCGCGTCCTTCTCATCTGGGGCCGGGAAGACCGGGTCAACCCGCTCGACGGCGCGCTGGTCGCACTGAAGATGATTCCCCGCGCGCAACTGCACGTGTTCGGCGGCTGCGGCCACTGGGCGCAACTCGAGAAGTTCGACGAATTCAACAAGCTGACCGTGGACTTTCTGACGGACGGAGAAAATTCATGAGTATCCGATCCCTGGCATACCTTCGCATCGGTGCGACCGATATGGGCGCGTGGCGCGAGTACGGACTCAAGGTCCTCGGCATGGTCGAGGGTAAGGGTTCGGTCACCGACGCGCTGTATCTGAGGATGGACGATTTCCCCGCGCGTCTGGTCATCGAGCCCCACGAGTCCGATCAACTCCTCGTATCCGGCTGGGAGACCGCGAATGCTGCCGAACTCCAGGAGGTTCGCGACAACCTCTCGGCTGCGGGCGTTCCGTTCAAGGAAGGTACCGCCGAACAACTCGCGGATCGCCGTGTGGTCGAACTGATCACCTTCCAGGATCCGTCGGACAACACCCTCGAGGTGTTCCACGGTGCGGCGCTCGAACACCGCCGAATCGTCAGCCCGTACGGTCACCGGTTCGTCACCGGAGAACAGGGCCTCGGTCACGTGGTGCTCTCCACCCGCGACGACGAGGAATCGCTGCGCTTCTACCGCGATGTGCTCGGATTCCGTCTCCGCGACTCCATGCGCCTGCCCCCGCAGATCGTGGGTCGGCCCGCGGACGGCGATCCGGCGTGGCTCCGGTTCTTCGGGTGCAACCCGCGCCACCACAGCCTCGCCTTCATGCCGATGCCGACCCCGAGCGGCATCGTCCACCTCATGCTCGAGGTGGAGAACTCCGACGACGTCGGACTCGCACTCGATCGCGCACTGCGCAAGAACGTCAAGATGTCGGCGACACTCGGCCGGCATGTCAACGACAAGATGTTGTCGTTCTACATGAAGACGCCGGGCGGTTTCGACGTCGAATTCGGTTGTGAGGGACTGCAGGTGGAGGACGAGGGCTGGATCGCTCGTGAATCCACCGCGGTGAGCCTCTGGGGTCACGATTTCTCGGTGGGGATGCAGCCGTGACCGTGCCGGTCGGTGATACCGGCGGTGCGATCGATCCCAAGTCGTTCCGTACCGTTCTAGGTCAGTTCTGCACCGGAGTCACGATCATCACCACCATGGACGGCGATGAGCCCGTCGGCTTCGCGTGCCAGTCGTTCGCGGCGTTGTCTCTCGACCCGCCGCTCGTGTTGTTCTGTCCCACCAAGCAATCCCGCTCGTGGGGAGCGATCGAGCGGTCGGGCCGCTTCTGTGTCAATGTGCTCGCCGAGGAACAGCAGGAGACGTGTGCGCGCTTCGGCTCTCGCGAACCCGACAAGTTCGCTGGAATCGACTGGAGCCCTTCGGATCTGGGTTCGCCGATCCTGACCGGTTCACTCGCTCATATCGACTGCACCGTCGAGACCGTTCACGACGGCGGTGACCACTGGGTGGTGTTCGGCCGGGTCGCGTCGCTCAGCGAGGTACGCGACGAGGCCGAGCGTCCGTTGCTCTTCTACCGCGGTCAGTACACCGGCATCGAACCCGACAAGACGGTGCCCGCCCCGTGGCGTGATGATCTCGAAGCGTTTCTCACCACCGCGTCGGAAGACACCTGGCTGTAGGGCACAGAAGAGGGCGCCGGACCCGGGGACGAACCCCGGAGCCGGCGCCCTTTTTCGTCTGGAGTTTCGACGGTCAGGCGGGTATCAGGACTGCGTGGAGCCGTCCGGATCCTCTTCGTAGTACTCCGTGGTCACCACGCGCTTCACCAGGCGCGGCTTGCGCGGCTCGTCGCCGTGACCCTTGTCTTCCTTGTTCCGGTCGCGGTCACCGCCGGTGCGGACGTCCGGAGTGCCGGTACGGTGAGTGTCGGAACTCTCGCCGATACGGGCATCCGGGGTCGCGTTACCCGGGAGATTGCCGGGGGCGCGGTGACTTGTGTGCGTATCCGACCCCGTGTGCGTATCCGACCCCGTGTGCGTGTTCGCCGTGGACGGGATGGAATGCGTGCCGGGGGTCGGGGTGGACAGGGTGCCCGGAGTCGGGTTGTGGGAGTGCCCGGACGATCCCGGATCGCCGAAGCCCTGCGACGGCGACCCGGTGGTCCGGTCTCCGGACTCGGAGACCCCACGTGCCGTGCCCGAGGGGGACGACGGGGTGGAGGCGGTGTCACCGGGGACCGAGTGCTGCAGCGGATCGTCGCGCTGGGTGTCGTGCGACGGGCGGTAGTTCCCAGCAATGCCTTCGCGTGCCGCGTCGGGGGGCAGCGTGCCCGTCCCGCCGGTGTCACCCGGTCGATCGGAATGACCGATCCGGTCCGTGCCACCGATTCGGTCCGTATCACCGGATCGCCCGGCGTCCGGGTTCCGATGTGCGTCGGTGGACGCGGAATCGCCCTCGTGAGCGCGGCTGTAGTAGCGGTACAGTTCGTCTTCTTCGAGGGGCGTGAGTTCGCCGTTCTCCTCGACGTTCGGCGCGCCTGTCACCGTGTCCTTGCCGAACGGCACATGCACACCCGAGTCGTCGAGGGTGGCGTCGTCGACGGGGACGAAGTGACGGCGGGTACCGAACAGTCCGGTCACCACCGTGATCCAGCCCGGCTCCCCGGTTCTGTTGTCGAGATATACCTCGCCTACTTTTCCTAATTTGGTGCCGTCCGGACCGTACGCGGTGGCACGAGCGAGGGTATCGAGTTCGTTGTTCGTAATCATCATTGCCTCATCGGTCGGCGCTGTTGTCGCTGAGGGCATTCCCTGCTCGCGGACCGATGAAACTCCCCGGGCGCGGCGAAGCCGCCTGCCGCGGACGGGACGGTCGGCCCGGCTCGATCTCGGTCGAGTTCGGCCGGACCGCTTCGGGTGCGGTTCTCCCCGCGTGCCGTTGCCTTCGGCGTGGGCCCATGTTATGCATATTGTCAACAATCCGACAAGAGCAAGTGCCCGAATTCGGTAGGTGCATCCCGGGAGGGCCCTCATGGCACGACTGTCACCACTTCTCCTGCAAGCCACCCCGGTCACCGTGGACCACGCGTCGGGTTGTTATCTGTACGGCAGCGACGGGCGTCGCTACCTCGACTTCACTGCCGGTATCGGTGTCACCGGCACCGGGCACTGTCATCCGCATGTGGTCGAGGCGGCGCAGCGGCAGGTCGCCACCCTGATCCACGGCCAGTACACGACCGTGATGCACCGGCCGCTCCTCGAACTCGTCGAGGCACTGGGTCCGGTATTACCCGAAGGTCTCGATTCACTGTTCTTTGCGAACTCCGGCAGCGAGGCTGTCGAAGCAGCGCTGCGTCTCGTACGGCAGGCGACAGGCCGTCCCAACGTGGTCGTCTTCCACGGCGGATTCCACGGCCGGACGGTCGCCGCCGCATCGATGACGACGTCGGGCACCCGCTTCTCCGCAGGCTTCTCCCCGTTGATGGGAGGCGTGCATGTCGCGCCGTTCCCCACCGCCTACCGGTACGGGTGGAGCGAAGACGAGGCAACGGATTTCGCGCTCCGAGAATTGGATTTCCTCTTCGCCACCGTCACCGCACCCGACGAAACGGCGGCATTCTTCGTCGAACCCGTGCTCGGCGAGGGCGGCTATGTCCCGGGCAACGTTCGCTTCTTCCAGGGCCTGCGGGAGCGTGCCGACAGGTACGGCATCCTCCTCGTGTTCGACGAGATCCAGACGGGATTCGGGCGAACCGGAAAGTTCTTCGGGCACCAGCACTTCGACGTGCGCCCGGATGTGATCACGATGGCAAAGGGGCTCGCGAGCGGATTTCCGTTGTCCGGTATCGCGGCCTCCGAGGAACTCATGTCTCGTGCCCGGCCGGGATCGCAGGGTGGAACCTACGGTGCCAACGCGGTGTCGTGTGCGGCGGCGGTAGCCACACTCGAGGTGATCCGGAAGGAAGGACTCGTGACGAACGCGGCGCTGCGTGGAGACGAGTTGCTGGCGGGTGCGCAGTCGCGGGCGACACCCGCCGTCGGTGACGTTCGTGGGCTCGGGCTCATGGTGGGATCCGAATTCACCGATGCCGACGGTGCGCCCGACCGCGACGGCGCCACAGCAGCACAGCGCGCAGCAGCACGAAAAGGGTTGTTGCTGTTGACCTGCGGCGCCTATATGAACGTGGTACGCATGATCCCTCCGCTGGTCGTGACCGGAGAACAGGTCGAGGAGGCACTCGATATCTGGTCGGAGGTTCTCGCCGAGATCTGAACTGTCCCGCGTACGAAGGAGATCCTGTGGCCCGGTTCATCACCATTTCCCTCGACAAGCGCGGCGTCTCCTGTCGCGCACGGCTGCTGGACACAGAGGCACCGCTGACCTGCGAAGCGGTATGGAACGCTTTGCCGCAGAACGGATCCGCATTCCATGCCAAGTACGCGCGCAACGAGGTGTACACCCTCGTTCCCCGCATCACGGGTGCTCCGCATCGGGAGAACCCGACGGTGACCCCGATCCCCGGAGACGTGTGCCTGTTCGATTTCGAACCGTGGGAGATCGGGAACTCCGCATACGGATACGAGCCGGGATCGGAAGCGCATGCGGCGCAGGGGGCTACCGATCTGGCGCTCTTCTACGGACGGAACAACCTGCTCCTCAACGGCGATGTGGGGTGGGTGCCGGGCAACGTGTTCGCGACCATCGAGGAGGGCCTGACCGACCTCGCGGTGGCGTGCAACGACCTGTGGATGGAGGGCGCAGCGGGGGAGACGCTGACGTTCGCCCGCGACTGATCGGTCCCCGTCACTCGTCACTCCGCGTCGTACCGTGCGCGGTGCGCGAGCACCTCGTCCATGTGTGCCTCGGCCCACGCCTTGATCCCGCGTATCATCTGGTGGAGCGACAGCCCGAGTTCGGTGAGTTCGTATGTGACCGTGACCGGCACGGTCGGGGTGACGGTGCGCGTCACCAGGCCGTCGCGCTCGAGCGACCGCAGTGTCTGCGTGAGCATCTTCTGACTGACCCCCGCGAGCCTGCGGGACAGTTCCGAGTAGCGCATCGCTCGTGGTTCACCGCTGCAATCGTTGCCGGGGCGGGAGGGCCCGTCACTCCCGAGCGCGGCGAGAATCAACGCCACCCACTTGTCCGAGATACGCGCGAGCAGCTGACGGCTGGGGCACTCCGCCAGGAATGCGTCGTACTCCGCCTGTACTTGCGCTCGCTTCTGGGCCGCAGTCATGGTCGGCATGAGTGCTCCTTCCTACCGGCGGGTGCCTTACGCACTTCGAAGTGCGTACTTCCCTTTGGAGAGCTACCTACCCATGATGAAGCGGAGGGTCATTCGATACAAGTGCCGAGGAGCAACCGATGAACACATCGACTTTCCGCACCGCCGTGGTGCACACTCCGAACGGGCCCGGCTCGATCGAGATCATCAGCGTTCCCGTCGTGCGACCGGGACCCGGGCAGGTTCGCGTCGGGATCGCCGGCGCGCCCGTCAATCCGGTCGATCTCGGGGTCGCGGACGGGTTCTTCCACACGATCGGCCTGATCGACCAGCCCGAATACACAGGGCTGGGATGGGAGTTCGCCGGCACGGTGCTCGATGCCGGCCCCGGTGTGGACCTGGAGATCGGCACCCGTGTCGCCGGCATGGTGGGCGGCTTCGATCGCGACTACGGCACGTATGCCGAACAAGTCGTCGTACCGGTCGCGGGTCTGGCCGTCGTCCCGGACGGACTGGATCTGATCACGGCATCGACAGTGCCGGTCAACGGGTTGGCGGCCGTGCAGATGCTCGACCTGCTCGGTGACGCACCCGCGGACGGGCACCGACTCCTCGTGACCGGGGCAGCGGGCGCGGTGGGCGGCTATCTTCTCGCACTCGCGCCCGAACGGGGATGGGAGGTAACAGGTCTTGCTCGGCCCGAGGACGAGGAGTTCGTGCGGAGTCTGGGCGTCCGGTTCGCTTCGCACGCAGAGCCGGGCTGGGACGCGGTCGCCGACGCTGCGTCACTGCAGGAACGGGCGCTCGAGGTGGTCCGTGACGGGGGGAGATTCGTCGGCGTCAAGCCGAACGCGGTTCCGGCCACCGAGCGCGGAATCTCGGTATCGGCCGTGGAAACGCGCCCCGACGGTGCCAGGCTGAGTGATCTGCTCGTGCGCGCCGCGTCGGGTGGGCTGCCGGCGCGGGTGCATTCCGTCGTGCCGCTCGATTCGGCCTCCGATGCCCACCGCGCGGTCGCTGCGGGCGGGGTGCGCGGCCGTTACGTGCTCGCGCCGTGACGTCGCACTAGCTCAGCGCGTATTCGGCGAATCGGGCGACCGCCAGCAGCAGGTCGTCGGAGTGGCGTGGTCCGACGATCTGCAGGCCCACCGGCAGGCCGGCGGCCGTCGTGCCGACCGGAATGCTGATCGCCGGTTGCTGGGTGAGGTTGAAGGGGTAGCTGAACGGCGTCCATTGCGGCCAACTGCTTGCCGAGGATCCCGGCGGAACGTCGTGACCCGCGTCGAACGCGGTGATCGGCACCGTGGGGGTGAGGAGCATGTTGTGCGTCTGGTGGAAGTGGCCCATCGCGATTCCGAGGCTCGCTGCGACCGCCCGCGCATCGAGATAGTCCACGGCGCGCAGGTGCTCGCCGCGCTCCCAGACGGCGCCCAGGCCTGGGTCGACCTTGTTCCGGGTGCCTTCGGGGAAGGACGCCAGCATTGCGGCCGCGCCCGCGGCCCACATGATCTCGAAGGCCTCGAGGGGGTCGCCGAAACCGGGATCGGCCTCGGTCACCGGGAGTCCGGCCTCGTCGAGTGTTCGCACCGCCGCGTCGACGATCTCACCGACTTCCGGATCGACCGTCACGTATCCGAGGGTCTTCGAATACGCGACGCCCATGCCCAGTACCTCCCGCTGGAGTGCGCCCCTGAAGGTCATGATCGGGGGCGCGAGCGCCGTGGGATCGCGGTGATCGGGAAGCGACAGGATGTCGGTGAGCAGCGCCGCGTCCTCGACCGTCCGGGTGATCGGTCCGGCGTGGGCGAGTGGGCCGAACGGGCTCGCCGGAAACAGCGGGATCCGTCCGTGGGTGGGTTTGAATCCCACGACTCCGCAGAACGCGGCGGGAATCCGAATGCTCCCGCCGCCGTCGGTGCCGACGGAGCACGGGCCGAATCCGGCTGCGACCGCCGCGGCGCTCCCGCCCGACGATCCACCCGCGGTCTTCGTCGTATCTGCCGGATTGCGGGTGATCCCGTACAACGCGGAATCGGTGACGGCCTTCCAGGCGATTTCGGGCGTCGTGGTCTTGCCGACGAACACCATGCCGTCCTCACGCAGCCTCGCGGTCACCGGGCTGTCCACGTGCCACGGCTGATGTTCGTCGACGGCTTGGGAACCCCGCAACGTCGGCCATCCCGCGGTGAGGAACACATCTTTGATCGAGATCGGCACACCGTCCAGGAGACCCTTGGAATATCCGGTGCGCCAGCGCTCCTCGGAACGCCGCGCCTGAGCGAGGGCCTTCTCTTCGTCGACGAGGCAATAGGCGTTGATCTCACCGTCGCGTGCGGCGATCTCGTCGAACACCGCCCGTGCGGCTTCGACCGGCGACAGCTCACCGGAGGAGAACGAGGTGACGAGTTCGACGGCGGTCATGTCGGTCGGGTTCATCGTGTTCTCCTTGTCCGGGTGGTGTGCCGGGTTCTGCCCGGGCACACCGGCCCTCACGAACTCGGCACGTAACCGAGTCGCTTGTCCACGACATTCTCGAGTGGCAATCCTGCTCTCCAGCGGCGGAAATTGTCGGCGAATGCGTCGACGAGCGTGTCCTGCCACCCGACGAAGTCACCCGCGTTGTGCGGGGTGACGACTACACCGGGAAGATCCCACAGGGGGTGGTCGCGCGGTAGCGGTTCGGGATCGACGACATCGAGCGCGGCGCCCGCGAGCACGCCCGAGCGGAGTGCGTCGACGAGGTCGTCGGTGCGCACGAGTTCACCGCGACCGACGTTGATCAACCGTGCACCGCGCTTCACGTGCCCGAACAATTCGGCATCGAACAGTCCGTGGGTGCTGTCGGTGAGAGGGGCTGCGAGTACGACGAAGTCGGCTGCGGCCAGCGCCGACGGAAGATCCTCGGTTGCGGTGACGGTGCCGAAGTCCGGGTCGCCGGTCCTGCTGCGGCGGCCCGACCCGCTGACGTTCATTCCCACGGCGGTGAGGAGTCGCGCGATGGCCCGCCCGATCGGCCCGGTGCCCACAACCAGGACGCTGCGGCCGGCGATGCGCTCGGAGTCGCGGTGTCTCCAGGTGTGGTCTCGTTGCAGGCGCAGGGATTCCGGGATGTCTTTGGTGAACGACAGTATTTGAGCCAGAACGTATTCCGCGATCGGAACGTCGAAGATTCCGCGTGAGTTGGTGACCGTGACATCGCTGTCGACCAACTCGGGAAACATCAGCGGATCGACACCGGCCGAGGCCGCGTGAACCCAGGAGAGTGCGTTCGCCGCGTACCACGCGTCGGGGAGCGCGTCGGACTGGAAGTCGTAGACGAACAGGACATCGGCGCCGTCGAGAGCGCCTGCCAGTCCTTCGCGCTTCGTGTAGCGAAGGGTCGCGTGCTCGGCGACCGGAGCCATCCGCACCGCGGAGGGCAGGGCTTCGGCATGAAGCACTGCCACGACCGGGTTCGCGTTCACGTTGACACCGTATGAGCGCATCGTATGATTGTCAACAATCTTACCTGCCGGGGGATTGCCGGAATGGACGTCGTTCGGGGGACTGCATGGAACTGGACATCCCCGAATTCGAGGGGCCTCTGGCACAGCGCGGAGTTGGCATCATCGCGCCTTTCGATCTCGCTCTCGAGCGCGAACTATGGCGCTGGGCACCGCTCGAGGTGAGTCTGCACCTGGCGCGGACACCCTACGAACCGGTCCCGGTCAGTCTGGAAATGGCCGAATTGGTTTCGGAGCGAAGACACCTCGTCACCGCTACCCGCGACGTGCTGCACGTGGAACCGGAAGTGGTCGCCTATCTGTGCACCTCCGGCAGCTTCATCAAAGGTATCGGCTACGAGAAGACCTTGTGTGACGCCATCTGCGAGGCCGGCGCCGCCTGCGCGGTCACCACGTCCGGGGCGCTACTCGAAGCACTGCACGACCTCGAGCTCACGCGGATCTCGGTGATCACCCCGTACGACGAGCAACTGACCAAACTCCTGCACAGCTTTCTCGCCGAAGCCGGAACCGAGGTCGTCCGGTCGACTCACCTGGGACTCGGCGGCGGCATCTGGAAAGTCAACTACCGCACCATCGCCGAGCGAATCATCGCCGCGGACAGTCCCGATTCCGAAGCGATCTTCGTCAGCTGCACCAATTTGCCCACCTATGACCTCATCGCCCCGCTCGAGCAAGAACTCGGCAAGCCCGTGCTCACAGCGAACCAGCTCACCATCTGGGCATGTCTCGGGCGGATGAGATTACCGATGACCGGACCGGGGAAATGGCTGAGAGGAGTTTTCTGATGCAGCAGGACCGTTCCGCGAAGGTGGGAATCATCTATCCCGGCCATGCCGCAGAAGACGACTTCGTGTTCGCCGCGGAACTCGTAGGCGCCGCTTTGCCCGTCGCGCATATCTACGGCACCGACCTGCACGCGGTACCCGAGTTGCTCGACCTGGGCGGTCCGCGGAAACTCGCGGCCGGTGCCGCCCTCTTGGCACCGGAAAATCCGGATTCGGTGATGTGGGCGTGCACATCGGGCAGTTTCGTCTACGGGCTGGAGGGTGCGCGCACGCAAGTCGACGACCTGTCTGTCGCGGCCGGGGGCGTGCCCGCATCGAGTACGAGCTTCGCGTTCGTCGAGGCATTGACGGCTCTGGGTTCGACGCGCGTCGCGGTGGCCGCGAGCTACCCCCGCGACGTCGGCGCGCTGTTCGTCGAGTTTCTCACCGCGACAGGGAGTGACGTGGTGTCGTTCGGTGTCGCGGGGATCGACACAGCCGCTGAGGTGGGCACGCTCTCCGCGGACGACGTGCTGGACCTCGCTGCGGCCGGTGACCATCCGGATGCCGACGCGGTCCTCGTCCCCGATACCGCGATGCATACCCTGCGCATTCTCCGAGAACTCGAAAAGCACGTCGGGAAACCGGTTCTCACCGCAAATCAGGTCACGCTGTGGCAGGGCTTGCGACTGGCCGGATGTACAGTGATACGCCCGGAACTGGGCACTTTGTTCGAGGAAGGTATCGATCATGGCGCTCGGTGATCTCGACGATCTCCGGCCTGTCGCGCGACCGTCGACAGCGGAACTCATCGCGGAACAGCTTCGGTCCGCCATCGTCAAGGGCGCGCTTGCACCGGGCACCCAATTGGGGGAAGCCGAACTCGCGACGCATTTCGCAGTGTCGCGTGGACCGCTTCGCGAAGCGATGCAGCGCTTGCTCTCGGAGGGGCTGCTCTACAGCATCCGGAATCGCGGAATCTTCGTCACGGAACTGACTTTCGACGACGTCGTCGACATCTACCGCAGCCGCCGGGTCATCGAGGGTGGCGCCCTCGACCTGATCCTCGAAGGCCGCCGGGAGCAGGCGTGGCACGATCTCGGCCCCGCGGTCGACGCGATGCGCGCTGCCGCCGAGCGCGACGACCCGGCCGGTGTGTCCGACGGCGATCAGCGCTTCCACGAAATACTGGTGGCGAGTTCTTCGAGCCCGCGGCTCATCCGGGCGGCGCGCACCCTTCTGGTCGAGACCCGCATGTGCCTGGGTGCGCTGCAGACCACCTATCCCGTCCTCGGCGAGCAGGTCGACGAGCACGTCGTGTTGCGCACCGCCATCCGGTCGGCGCCGGCCGACCATGTGCACCGCATGCTCGACGAGCACCTCGACGACGCCGTGCGCCGTCTCCGCGGACTCCAGGGCGCCGGGGACGGAGTCGTGCTCTAGGAAGGCAGCGGTTCCAGAAAGGCGGGGGTCCCGGAAGGGCGGGGTCCCGGAAGGGCGGGGTCCCGGAAGGGCGGGGGTCTACGAAGTCACCCGGGTGGCGTCCCCGAACGTCATCTTCAGATCCGGAATGGACGAGGTGACGAGCGCGCGACGAGGCAGGCCGAGCGACCGCAGTTCGTCCGCGATGGGATGCGATCCGAGTTCGAGTGTGGCCCCTCCCGGCCGGGTGCGCACCCCACTGGGATTCATCGACCAGGTGGTGCGTCGCGTCGTCCCGTCGAGGTGGGAGTAGGCGGCGAGAGAGGCGGCGATCCCCTTGCCGGGAAGCCCGATCCCGGGCGCGACGGTCAGCTTCGCGATGAGCGCTCCGTCGGCGCTCACCGAACCTCGCTTGATGTTGCCCCGGTGATCGGCGTCGAAGTCGGCCAAGGTCTTCGGGAAACCCCATATGCCGCGACCGGCCGCGAGCGTGAACTCTCCGTCCACGGGCAGACGATGGATCAGCGCGCCGGCACCGCCGGTCACCAACTGCCGTACGTCCTGCACCACGCCCCCACCGGCTCGCTCGTGATCGCGGACGAGAAAGCAGACTCCGAACTCGTTGTACGGCCCGAGATCACCGTCGACGTAGTCGACGAACACCAGCGTGCACAGTCCTCGACCCGGCCGGTACCGGAGGATATCGAGGCCCGTGGGGGCGATCAGGGCTTGCGCACGTGCCGCAGGAACCGAGAACACGCCCATGAATGCGGTCGCGGTCCGGACCTGTACCGGCATCTCGACCGGAGTTCCCAGGATCGAATGGGTGGTCGTGTCGCTCATCGCTGCCTCTCCGACGTGGAACGCGTGCAGCAATGAGAACACGTTCTACTCCGTGAAGGGAAGGGATCAGGCAGGAGCACCCATGTTCATCTCGTCCGGATGCATCCCGACCCGGACACCGTCGTCGAGCGTCGCGATCTCGCTCAGATCGAGGTCGTCGAGTTCGAAATCGAACACGTCGATGTTCTGGGCGATGCGATCGTTGTGGACCGACTTCGGGATGACGATGAGCCCGTTCTGCAGGTGCCAGCGGATGAGCACCTGCGCCGGCGACACGCTGTGCCGGTCCGCGATCCGCGTGATGATCGGGTCGGTGAGAAGGGTGTTCGGCTTCGAGAGCGGGCCCCAGCCGGCGTTGCTGGTGCCGCCGAGCGGGCTCCACGATTCGACGGCGATGTCGTGCTCGGATGCGAAGGTGCGGATTTCGTGCTGGGGGAGATGCGGGTGGAGTTCCACCTGATCGACCGCGGGAAGCATGCCGCCGCGGTCGACGAGCAACTGGAGATGATGCGGCTCGAAGTTGCACACACCGATTGCTTTCGCCTTACCCGATTCGGCGATCTTCTCGAGCGCCTCCCAGGTGCGCAGCAGCCGGTCGTTGTCCTGCAACGGCCAGTGGATGAGGTACAGATCCACGTAGTCGGTGCCCAGACGGGTGAGGCTCTCGTCGAACGCTGCCAGCGCCCGGTCGTAGCCTTGGTCGGAATTCCAGAGCTTCGTCGTGAGGAAGATGTCCTCACGCGGGACGGACGACGAGGCGAGACCCCGACCGACGCCTTCTTCGTTGCCGTACGCGGCTGCCGTGTCGATGTGCCGGTATCCGGCCTCGTCGAGCGCGAATCGGACTGCGCTCTCGGTTTCCTCGTTGTCGGCCTGCCACACTCCCAGGCCGAGCTGCGGGATCGTGGTTCCGGAATTCAGCGTGATGTCGGGAGTCGTCATCCCTCAAGGCTAACCACTGCGGCTCCGGCTCAATCATCCGTGCATGCCGGGTGCGCCACCCCGAGCCCTGGTGCAGGGCTACGAGGTGGCGCGGTCCCGGCACGGGGAATCGGCACGGACGAAAGACGAATTCCCGGTCAGCCCGCGATCGCCTGCAGATACGCGCGCGGCGGGCCGAACAACTGGGCGGTGCCGTGGGCACGCTTGAAGTACAACTGCGCGTCGTGCTCCCACGTGATGGCGATACCGCCGTGCAACTGGATCGTTTCCGACGCCACCTGCTCGAAAGCCTCCGAACAGTAGACCTTGGCGGCGTACGCGTCCTGCGGATCCTGCGACAGTGCAGCGGCGTACGACATCGACCGCGCGGTCTCGACCAGCGCGTACATGTCGGCCATGCGGTGCTTGAGTGCCTGGAACGACCCGATCACCCGGCCGAACTGCTTGCGGTTCTTGGTGTACTCGACGGTGAGATCGAGCGCTGCCTGCGCCGCCCCGACCTGCTCGGCCGACACCGCGATCACCGCGACCGACCGCAATCGCTCGACGAGGTCGGAAGGACACGGCACACGGGTGCCTGTGACCCCGGAGAACGAGACCTCTGCCAGAGTGCGGGTGGGATCCATCGTGGGTACCCGGCGGCGCTTGACCCCCTCCGCGGCGGGGTCCACCTCGAACAACGCGGTCGTGTCGCCGTCGGTGGCCAGCACGAGCAGTGCCGATGCGACGTCTCCGCCGAGCACGTAGTGAGCGGTGCCGGTCAGGACGTCGCCGTCGGCGACGACACCGGGGGTGTCCCAGCCGGACTTCGACGCCCAGCACACGGCCACGATCTCGCCGGCGGCGATTCCGGGCAACAGCCGCCCTGCGGCGTCGGCGTCACCGGACAGCAGCAGCGCCTGCGCGGCGAGAACCGCGGAGCCGAGGAACGGCGTGGGTGCGAGCGTGCGGCCGAGTTCTTCGAGGACCACGTGGGTTTCGGCGAGAGACGCGCCGACACCGTCGTATTCTTCCGGGATCGCAAGCGCGGCCACGCCCACCTGCTCGACGAGCCGTGTCCACAGGTCGGCGTCGTACCCGTCGGGCGAGGCGATCGCTTTGCGCACCGCGGCGGAGTCGGAGTGCTTGGCGAGCAGCATCCGCACCGACTCGCGCAGTGCAGCGCGGTCTTCGGATTCGAACGTCACGACGCCACCTCGGCCTTCTCCAGCGCGTCGACGATCCGCGCCCGGTGTGCGTCCGGCGTGCCCCAGGCGGTGACGAGGGCACGGACCTTGGTGATCCACAACGACAGGTCGTATTCCTGGGTGTAGCCGATCGCGCCGTGCACTTGCAGTGCGGTGCGAGCGGCCCGGTACGCGGCGTCCCCGCAGGCCACCTTGGCGGCCGAGACGTCGCGCGACGCGGTCGGAAGCCCGTCGCGCATCGCGAGTGCGGCGCCGTGCAGGAGAGGCCGGGCCATCTCCAGACCCACGGCCACCTCGGCGAGGTGGTGCTTGATCGCCTGGAAGGAGCCGATCGCCCGTCCGAACTGCTTGCGCTGCTGCGCGTATTCGACGGTCGTCTCGAGCAACGTCCGGCCGAGACCCTGCAACTGAGCGGCCGACGCGAGTACGCCGATGTCGAACGCCGCGGCCGTATCGGTCGTGCCGAGCGTCTCGGACGGCGAGACTTCGGACAGGCGGCGTGACCGATCGACCGACTCGCGCGCAGGTCCGGCAGTGCCCACCGACACGGTTCCGTCGGCGACGTGCAGCACCAGGGCCGCGACGTCGGTGTCCACCGCATAGGGGACATGCGGTGCGAAAGCGACGGTGGCGAGCGACCCGCCGGCGAGCGCGGCGAGTTTCTCGGGTGCCACGGCGGAGAGCAACGCCGGCGCCACCGCGACGGTCTCGACGACCGGTCCGGGAACGGCGTGGCGGCCCAGTTGCTCGAGGGCAACGACGAGGTCGACCGCGTCGGCGCCGAGACCGTCGTGCTCCTCGGGGACGAGCAACCCGTTGACGCCGGTGTCGGCGAGCCGCTGCCACACTGCGAGACCGGCGGTGGTGTCGCCGGTGTTCCAGGCCCGGATCACCGCGGGCATATCCGACTTGGTGAGCAGGGCGTCGATGCTGGACGCGAAGTCTTCGTGCGACTCGTCGAGTGCGAATCTCATCGGTCACCCCTCGGAAGGCCGAGCAGCCGCTCGGCGATGACGTTCTTCTGGATTTCGTTGGTGCCGGCGTAGATCGGGCCCGACAGCGAGAACAGGTAACCGTCGGTCCAGCCGTCGACGAGTTCGGCGTCCGGTCCCTGCAGGCCGAGAGCGGTCTCGTGGGTCGCGATGTCCCACTCGGACCAGAACACCTTGTTGATCGACGATTCCGCGCCCAGCTGGCCACCACTCTGCAGACGGGTGACCGTTGCCCACGTGGACAGCTCGTAGGCACGTGCGCCGATCCACGCGTCGGCCACGCGGTTGCGTGTCGCCGTATCGCCGTGCAGGTCGGAGTCGCGGTAGCTGCGCAGCAGGCGGTCGGTGGCCGCGAGGAACCGGCCGGGGGAGCGCAGCGACAGCCCGCGCTCGTTGGACGCGGTGCTCATCGCAACCCGCCAGCCCTCGTTGACCGCGCCGATCACTCCGGACTCGCCGGGGTTCGCCGGATCGTCGGGCACGAAGACGTTCTCGAGGAAGATCTCCGCGAACCCCGGCTCACCGTCGAGCTGGGGAATGGGCCTGACGGTGACGCCCTCGGCCCGCAGATCGAACATGTAGTACGTGATGCCCTTGTGTCGCTGCGCATCCGGGTCGGACCGGAAGAGACCGAAACCCATGTCCGCGTACGAGGCACGCGAGCTCCAGGTCTTCTGTCCGTTGAGCAGCCAGCCGCCGTCGACCCGGGTCGCGGTGGAGCGCAACGACGCGAGGTCGCTGCCCGACTCGGGTTCGGACCAGGCCTGGGCCCAGATGTCGTCGGCGCGTGCCATGCGCGGCATGATCCGTGCGAGCTGGTCGGGGTGCGCGTGTTCGAAGAGCGTGGGGGCGAGCAGGAAGATGCCGTTCTGGCTCACGCGCCCGGGCGCACCCGCGCGGTAGTACTCCTCTTCGAACACGACCCACTGCTGCAAATTCGCATCGCGGCCACCGAGTTCGGCCGGCCAGGACACCACCGACATCCGCGCATCGGCGAGTTGCTGCTCCCACCGGCGGTGTTCTTCGAAACCTTCCGCGGTGTCCATGGACTTCAGCGGAGTCTGCGGCACGTTCTCTTTCAGGAACGCGCGCACCTCGTCGCGGAACGCGAGGGTGTCGTCGTCGAGTTCGAGGTCCACTACTTCCCTTCCTGGGTGGGCCGCGCGCTCGCGGCCATCGACTTGGCGTTCATGCCACCGAGCGAGTCGGCGCCCACTTCGGCGTTGTGCGCGTGCGCGAAGTGGTGCAGGCCGAAGACGGAATCCATGCCGTTGCGCATCCCCATCTGGTCTTCGCACTGGTTCACGGCACGCTTGGTCAGCGCCAGGCCGAAGCGCGGCATCTCGGCGATACGCGAGGCGAGAGAGAGGGTTTCGGATTCGAGTTCTTCACGCGGAACGACCCGGCTGACCATGCCCACCTCGTAGGCGCGCTGCGCGCTGAAGCGATCACCGGTGTAGAGGATCTCCTTCGCGAACCGCGTTCCCAGAATCCACGGATGCGCGAAGTACTCAACGCCCGGGATACCCATGCGCACCACGGGATCGGAGAAGAACGCGTCCTCCGAGGCAACGATCAGATCGCACACCCACGCGAGCATGAGGCCGCCGGCGATGCACGCTCCCTGCACCGACGCGATGGTCGGCTTCGGGATCTCACGCCAACGGCGGCACATCCCGAGATACACCTCCATCTCGCGGGCGTAACGCTGGTCGCCGCCGGCCTTGTCCACGTGGTCCCACCACATGACGGCCTTGTTGTCGTAGTGCACGTGGTGGTCGCGGCCCGGGGTGCCGAGATCGTGGCCGGCGGAGAAGTGCTTACCGTTGCCGGCCAGCACGATCACCTTCACCTCGTCGTCTTCGACAGCCCGCTCGAATGCGGCGTCCAAGGCGTAGGTCATGACCGAGTTCTGCGCGTTGCGGTAGTCGGGACGGTTGAGAGTGACGATCGCGACGCCGTCGCGCACCTCGTAGGTGACGACGTCGGGTTCGAACGGGACGGTCATGACTTCTCCTCACGCAGAACGTTTTTCAGTACCTTGCCGGACGGGTTTCGGGGCAGTGCGTCCACGAACCGGACCGACCGCGGAACCTTGAAGTTGGCGAGTTTCTCTTTGGCATACGCGATGATGTCGTCCTCTGTGGGCTGCTGCCCGTCCAGTGGGACGACGAACGCCCGCCCGACCTCGCCCATGCGCGGGTCGGGCACCCCGATGACCGCCACCTCGTGTACCCCGGGAACACGGAGCAACTCGGCTTCGACTTCGGCCGGGTACACGTTGAACCCGCCGCTGATGTACATGTCCTTGAGCCGGTCGGTGATGTCGAGGTAACCGCGCTCGTCGAGCACGCCGACATCGCCCGTGTGCAGCCAGCCGTCCGGGTCGATGGTGGCGGCGGTCGCCTCGGGATCGTCGAGGTATCCGAGCATCACGTTGGGTCCGCGGAGCAGGATCTCGTCCTTCTCACCGATGCGTACCTCGAAGCCGGCGGTGGCGCGGCCCGAGGAGGTGGACACGGTCACCGGATCGTCGTCGACCCGGCACATCGTGGCGACCACGGCTTCGGTCTGCCCGTACGCGGTGAGTACCGCGTCGAAGCTCAGTTCCCGCTGCATCCGCTCGACCAGGGAGACGGGCACCGGCGCGGCTCCCGTGATGGCGATGCGGAGCGTCGACATGTCGTACTCGTCGCGCCGGGGGTGATCGAGAATCGACTGGTAGATCGTGGGTGCTCCGGGAAGCACGCTGATGTCCTCCCGTGACACGATCTCCATGACCTTCTCGGTGTCGAACACCGCCATGGGGATCACCGTCGCACCCTCGAGCAGTGCCGCCATGAAGCCGGCCTTGTAGCCGAAGCTGTGGAAGAACGGGTTGATGATCAGATAGTTGTCGTCGGGAGACAGTTCGGCGCAGTCACCCCAGGCGTCGGCGACACCGATGGTCTGGCGATGCGCGCTCAGTACGCCTTTACTGCGGCCGGTGGTGCCGGAAGTGAAAAGGATGTCGGCCACATCGTCGGGTTGCACGGCGTTCGCGCGAGCGTCGGCCTCGGTGCGCAGATCCTCGGTCGCGGTTGCCAGGAAGTCGTCCCACTCGAATACGTCGTCGCGGGGAGCGTCGTTCCCGCCCAGCGGGACCCGCACGACGGTCGGAAGGACGAGTTCGGGTGCAGCGTTGCGCAACTGGGTGAAACGGTCGCTGCCGAGGAATTCCCCGGCCACGACGAGGGCTGCGGCGTGCACTCGCTCGACGATGTCGGCGGCTTCGCTGCCTGTGTAGCGGGTGTTGACGGGGACGACGACTCCGCCCGCCCAGTGCACGCCCAAAGCGGCGATCTCCCAGTGGAAAGTGTTGGGGGACCAGATAGCGGCGCGGTCACCGGGCCGGAATCCGCGGGCCACGAGTGCGGCAGCGAAGTCCCGTACACGGTCGTGCAATTCAGAGAAGGTCAGACGGGTATCGCCGTCGACGACGGCGAGTCCGTTCGCGTGGTCGCCGACGGCACGGATGAGGGCGGCCGGCGTGGTTCCGGGTGTTGTGTTCACGTAGCTCCCTACCTAGCAATTGCTTGGTAGGTTATCGTACAGACGTGCACGAGAGCGAGAGCCTGGACAATGCGGAGTTCGCGGCCACCGTACGACAGTGGCTCGAAGAGAATCTGACCGGCGAGTTCGCCGGGCTCAGAGGCAAAGGCGGACCCGGTAGCGAACACGAATTCTTCGAACAACGACTCGCGTGGGATCGCCACCTCGCGGAGTCGGGCTGGACCTGCATCGGCTGGCCCACCGAATACGGCGGGCGGGGCGCGACGATGGAACAGCGCGTCATCTTCCACGAGGAATACGCGAAAGCCGACGCCCCCGCGCGCGTCAATCACCTCGGCGAGGAACTGCTCGGTCCCACCCTCATCGCATTCGGAACCGAGGAACAGAAGCAGCGCTTCCTTCCCGGAATCCGCAACGTCACCGAGTTGTGGGCGCAGGGTTATTCCGAACCCGGCGCCGGGTCCGATCTGGCGAACGTCTCCACCACCGCCCGTCTCGACGGCGACAAGTGGGTCATCAACGGCCAGAAGGTGTGGACTTCCCTCGCGCACGTCGCGCAGTGGGCTTTCGTCGTCGCCCGCACCGAACCGGGATCGTCCCGGCACCACGGCCTGAGCTTCCTGCTCGTACCGCTCGACCAGCCCGGCGTGACGGTGCGTCCCATTCAGCAACTCACCGGCACGTCCGAATTCAACGAAGTCTTCTTCGACGACGCCGTGACCGACGCCGACCTCGTGGTGGGCACACCCGGCGACGGCTGGAAGGTCGCCATGGGCCTGCTGACCTTCGAGCGTGGTGTCTCGACCCTCGGCCAGCAGATCGGGTTCGCGCGCGAACTCCGGACCATCACCGATGTCGCCGCGGCGAACGGCGCGCTCGACGATCCTGCCGTCCGCGAGAAGATCGCCCGTGCCCGCATCGGACTACGGGTGATGCGGGCGCACGCGGTGCGTACCCTGGACGACGCAGATCCGGGACAGGCATCCGTCGCGAAGCTGTTCTGGGCCAACTGGCACCGCGACCTGGGCGCACTGGCGATGGACGTGGAAGGTGCGGCCTCGCTGGTGGGTCCCGACCACGACCACGCCGGCACGCCGTCCGTCCTCACGGACCCCGAACACCTCGAACTCGCGGAGTGGCAGCGACTGTTCCTGTTCACCCGCGCCGACACCATCTACGGCGGATCCAACGAGATCCAGCGCAACATCATCGCCGAGCGCGTGCTCGGCCTTCCCCGGGAGGCACGTCCGTGACCACTTCGCCCAGCGCCATTTCACCCCTGGCCACCGCGCCCGTCGAAACACCGGGCCACGGTCTGCTGACGGGGAAGAAGGTCGTCGTCACCGCCGCCGCGGGAACCGGAATCGGGTTCTCCTCGGCGCGGCGCGCACTGCTCGAGGGCGCCGACGTGCTGGTCTCCGACTTCCACGAGCGTCGTCTCGGTGAGGCCGCCGACAAGCTCGCGGCGGAGTTTCCCGAGCAGCAGGTCGCGTCGATCGTGTGCGACGTCTCGTCCACCGAACAGGTCGATGCCCTGATCTCCGGTGCCGCCGAACAACTCGGCCGCATCGACGTGCTCATCAACAACGCGGGTCTCGGCGGGGAAACCCCGATCGTAGACATGACCGACGACCAGTGGGACCGCGTCCTCGATATCACCCTCACCAGCACCTTCCGCGCGACCCGCGCTGCGCTGCGCTACTTCCGCTCGGTCGATCACGGCGGCGTGCTCGTCAACAACGCGTCGGTGCTCGGCTGGCGTGCCCAGCACTCGCAGGCGCATTACGCCGCGGCGAAGGCCGGCGTCATGGCGCTCACCCGATGCTCGGCGATCGAGGCCGCGGAGTACGGAGTGCGGATCAACGCGGTCGCACCGTCCATCGCACGGCACGCCTTCCTCGCGAAGGTGACCAGCGAGGAACTGCTCGACCAGCTTGCCGCGGGCGAAGCCTTCGGCCGGGCCGCGGAGGTGTGGGAAGTCGCAGCCACCATCGCGATGCTCGCGAGCGACTACACCACATACCTGACCGGCGAGGTCGTCTCCGTCTCCTCGCAGCGCGCCTGATGCGCCCGCGCGCGGCTCCCCGCAACCGGGACCGCGCGCGGCAGCTTGAAAGGATGACTCCATGACTCCATCTCGCGACGACAGCAACGGTAAGTCGGGACGCCGCGCCGAACTGCTCGCCATTGCTGCCGATCTCTTCGCTTCGCGGGGCGTCCGCGCGACCACCGTGCGCGACATCGCCGACGCGGCCGGGATTCTCTCGGGAAGCCTCTACCACCATTTCGATTCGAAGGAATCGATGGTCGACGAGATCCTGCGCGGATTCCTCGACGACCTGTTCGACCGGTATCACAAGATCGTCGCGTCGGGGCTCGACTCCCGTGCGACGCTCGAGGCCCTGGTGACCACGTCGTACGAGTCGATCGACAGGTCGCATTCGGCGGTGGCGATCTACCAGGACGAGGCCAAGCACCTCGAGGGCGAACGCTTCGCGTACATCGCCGAACGGAACACCGAATTCCGGGAGTTGTGGATAGGTGTCCTCGAGCGTGGCGTGGCCGACGGTACGTTCCGGCCGCATCTCGATGTCGAACTCGTCTTCCGGTTCGTCCGCGACACCGTGTGGGTCGCGGTGCGGTGGTACCGCCCCGGTGGCGCCCTCACCGTAGAACAAGTTGCGCAGCAATACCTTTCCATCGTTCTCGACGGACTGTCGAACCCGGATCTGCATAAGGAGCAATCATGACCGAGGCCTACATCGTCGACGCGGTGCGCACACCGATCGGCAAGAAGAAGGGCGGACTGTCCGGCGTGCACCCGGCCGATCTCGGCGCGCACGTCATCAAGGCCGTCGTCGAGCGCACCGGAATCGATCCGGGCGACGTGGACGACGTGGTGTTCGGCTGCGTCGACGCCATCGGCGGTCAGGCCGGCAACATCGCCCGCACCGCTTGGCTCGCTGCCGGTTACCCGCAGCACGTGCCCGGGGTGACCGTCGACCGCCAGTGCGGGTCGAGCCAGCAGGCGCTGCACTTCGGCGCTCAGGCGATCATGAGCAATACCGCCGACCTCATCATTGCGGGCGGCGTGCAGAACATGTCGCAGATCCCGATCTCGTCGGCGATGACGGCCGGGCAGCAGTACGGCTTCGACACGCCCTTCGGCGGGTCGACGGGCTGGACCGAGCGCTACGGCAGCGACGAGGTGTCCCAGTTCAAGGGCGCCGAGATGATCGCCGACAAGTGGGACATCAGCCGCGAAGAACTCGAGCAGTGGGCACTGCAGAGCCACGAGCGCGCCAAGGCCGCGATCGCTGCCGGTCGCTTCGACAACGAGACCGTGCCGCTCGGTGACGCGACCGTCGACGAGGGGCCGCGCGAGACGAGCCTCGAGAAGATGGCATCGTTGCAGCCCCTCGTCGAAGGCGGACGGATCACGGCGGCTGTTGCGAGCCAGATCTCCGACGGTGCCTCCGCTGTCCTCCTGGCGTCGGACGAGGCCGTGAAGAAGTACGGCCTGAAGCCCCGTGCCCGGATCCACCACCTCAGCGCCCGCGGTGACGACCCGATCTTCATGCTGACCGCCCCGATCCCGGCCACGCAGCACGCGCTCGAGAAGACCGGTCTGACGATCGACGACATCGATCTGATCGAGATCAACGAGGCGTTCGCACCGGTGGTGCTGGCCTGGATCAAGGAGATCGGCGCCGATCCGGCGAAGGTCAACGTCAACGGCGGCGCGATCGCGCTCGGTCATCCCCTCGGCGCGACCGGCACCAAGTTGATGTCGACGCTCCTGAACGAACTCGAGCGCACCGGCGGTCGTTACGGACTGCTCACCATCTGTGAAGGCGGCGGCACCGCCAACGTGACGATCATCGAGCGTCTCGACTCCTGATGCCCTCGGTGTCCGCCCCGGTTGCCCGCCGGGGCGGACACCGTGTGCGTGTCACCGAAGCGACGGTTCGGTGATGCGCTGCCGGTATACGTACGTAACGTGCTAGGCGCTGTCGGAACGGTGGTTCGGGGCTACCCTTCGGGATATGTGCCGGAACATCACAGAGCTGCGCGGACTCGAGCCGGCAGCGACCGCCGAGGAAATCGAGGCGGCCGCCCGGCAGTACGTCCGTAAGGTCACCGGAATCCAGTCCTTGTCCGACGCGACCCGGGAGCCGTTCGACCAGGCTGTCGCCGAGGTAGCCGCGACGACCACCAGGCTGCTGGCGTCGCTGCCCGAACGGAGACAGCCTCCCCGCACCGTTCCGCCGTTGCGGCGTCCCGAGGTCCGGGCGCGGATGGCGGCGCGCGGCTGACGCCGTACGTCGGCGCAACAGTACGCACCCGAACCTCTGCATTCGGACCATTTTCCCGGTTCTCACCGGCTTCGCGCGAGTAGCGTGACGCAGGCCAGCATCGTGCGCGACGACGCGGACCACCGTGGCGTCGCGCACGGTCCCGCGCCGCCCCGGTGAGGAGCCGAAATGGCCGTCGAGCAGTCGCCGCACAGCCGCGAGTACGTCGAATATCTCCGTACGGACCCGGATCTGCCGCCGGTCGGCGTCGTCGATCGAACTCCGATGTCGCTGACCGCGCGCATCGTGTTCGTCCTCTTGGCGGTCGCCGGTGCCGTCGCCTGGGCCGTGATCGCGCTGGTGCGCGGCGAGGACGTCAACGCCGTGTGGTTCGTCATCGCGGCGGTCTGTACCTATCTGATCGCGTACAGGTTCTATGCCAAGTTCATCGAGCGAAAGATCGTGCAACCGCGCGACGATCGTGCCACTCCTGCCGAGGTGCTCGAGAACGGCAAGGACTACATGCCGACCGACCGGCGGGTGTTGTTCGGTCATCATTTCGCCGCGATCGCAGGCGCGGGACCGCTCGTCGGTCCGGTTCTCGCCGCGCAGATGGGTTATCTGCCCGGCACGATCTGGATCGTCGTCGGAGTGGTCTTCGCCGGAGCGGTCCAGGACTTCCTCGTGTTGTGGATCTCGACGCGGCGCCGTGGGCGCAGCCTGGGACAGATGGCGCGCGAAGAACTCGGCGTTGTCGGCGGAACCGCCGCCCTGATCGCGGTTTTCGTCATCATGGTCATTCTCATCGCGGTACTCGCACTCGTCGTGGTCAATGCCCTGGCCGAGAGCCCGTGGGGGCTGTTCTCCATCGCGATGACCATCCCGATCGCCCTGTTCATGGGCGTGTACCTGCGGTTCCTGCGACCCGGCAAAGTCGCGGAGGTCTCGCTCATCGGAGTGGCCCTGTTGCTGCTGGCGATCATCTCCGGTGGGTGGGTCGCCGAAACGAACTGGGGAACGGAATGGTTCACCCTTTCTCCGGTCACCATCGCATGGCTGATGATCGCCTACGGGTTCGCGGCGTCGGTACTACCGGTCTGGCTGCTGCTCGCGCCGCGCGATTACCTTTCGACGTTCATGAAGGTCGGCACGATCATCCTGCTCGCCGTGGGCATCCTTGTCGCCCGTCCCGTGATCGAGATGCCGGCCGTGTCGTCGTTCGCGGTCGCCGGGAACGGACCCGCGTTCGCAGGTTCGCTGTTCCCGTTCTTGTTCATCACCATCGCGTGCGGCGCACTGTCCGGTTTCCACGCCCTGATCTCGTCGGGCACCACCCCGAAGATGCTCGAGAAAGAGAAGCAGATCCGGCTGATCGGATACGGCGGAATGCTCACCGAGTCGTTCGTCGCGATCATGGCGCTGGTCACGGCCTGCATCATCGATCAGCACCTGTACTTCGCGCTCAATGCCCCCGCAGTGCTCACCGGAGGCACCCCGGAGACCGCGGCGGCCTACGTCAACGGACTCGGCCTGTCGTCGCCGGATATCACTCCCGAGCAGATCGCCGGGGCCGCGGCAGCGGTCGGGGAGGAATCGATCATCTCCCGCACAGGTGGTGCGCCGACGCTCGCGTTCGGTATGTCCCAGGTGCTCAGCGACCTGTTCGGTGGCGACGCTCTCAAGTCGTTCTGGTACCACTTCGCGATCATGTTCGAAGCGCTGTTCATTCTCACCACCGTGGATGCGGGAACCCGCGTCGCCCGCTTCATGCTCTCGGACTCGCTCGGCAACTTCGGTGGTCCGGCCCGCCGCTTCAAGGATCCGTCCTGGCGGCCCGGCGCATGGTTCTGCTCGCTGGTCGTGGTCGCCGCGTGGGGCGCGATCCTGCTGATGGGCGTGACCGACCCGCTCGGCGGCATCAACACCCTCTTCCCGCTGTTCGGCATCGCCAACCAGTTGCTCGCGGCGATCGCGCTGACCGTCGTTCTCACCATCGTGGTGAAGAAGGGAATGACGAAGTGGGCGTGGATTCCCGGTGTTCCGCTTGTGTGGGACCTGATCGTGACGATGACCGCGTCCTGGCAGAAGATCTTCTCCTCGGACCGTGCGGTGGGGTACTGGGCACAGCACCGCGCCTTCGTCGACGCAAAGAACTCGGGCGCGACCGCGTTCGGGTCGGCGGACAGCCTCGACGAGATCGACGCGGTCATCCGGAACACGTTCATCCAGGGCACGTTGTCGATCGTGTTCGCGGGACTCGTGCTCGTCGTGGTAGCGGCGGGTCTCGTCGTGTGCGTCAAGGCCGTACGTGCGGGTGGGCTTCCGACGACGGAGTCTCCGGACGTACCGTCCAAGATCTTCGCTCCCGCTGGGTTCGTTCCGACCCCCGCCGAGCGGGAGTTGCAGAAGCAGTGGGACGAACTGATCGCGTCGGGCAAGGTCCGGCCTCCCGGTGCGGCGGTGACGCGGGACGGCCCGTTGCGCCGGCACGCTCACGAGAAGACGGGCACCTCATGACCGCGGTACTGCGCCGAGTGTGGTGGTGGCTCGGAGCGTTGATGGGTGACCACGACTATGCGCGCTACGTGGAACTGCACCGCAGGCTCCACCCGGGATGTCGTGTCCCGAGCGAGCGTCAGTACTGGCGGGAACGTCACGCGGACGCGGACGCGAACCCCGGCGCGAAGTGCTGCTGACCGCGTTGCCGGTTACTCGTCGTGTTTGCTTCGGCGCAGTTCGTCGTTGATGCGGAGGGCTTCGGTGAGCTGATCCTCCAGGATGATGATCCGGCACGCCGCATCGAGTGCGGTGCCCTGGTCGACGAGTTCCCTCGCGCGGGCGGCGATGCGGAGCTGATATCGCGAATACCGCCGGTGCCCGCCTTCCGACCGCATCGGATTGACCAGGTTCGCGGTGTCGAGACTCCGGAGGAAGGCTTGGGTGACGCCGAGCAGCTCGGCGGCGCGTCCCATGCTGTACGCAGGGAAGTTCTCGTCGTCGAACTTGTCTTCGGCGTCGTTGTTCTGTTTCACGAGGTGTGCGTGTCGCCCTTCGTATACATGGACGGGGACCTGAC
>NZ_JBHWWX010000030.1:0-52746 GCF_042730335.1 Rhodococcus sp. NPDC060084 | reverse complement strand
GGCCCCACGAGTGCTCGTGGGGCCCGCCGTCGGTATGGACCCGGGAATCACTGCAGCCCTCAGGACTCCCGCGCGGTCCGTTGTTGCGCGAACATCCCCACTATAGGGAAGGCTGCCCTTATTTCACAAGACCTCGAACCGGAAACCCTGCTGCGACGAACGCGTCGAGGAGAATTTGCCCCCGGCGCGCGGCGACCCGCCGGGATCCGCCGCCGAGAATCGGCAGTTGCGCCGCACCGGTCACCACGGACCGGCCCACCATGGCCCAGAATCGCGGACCGTCGAGGGGCGCGGACCGGCAGACGGCGCCGTGCACCGCCGTCAGGGCAGTGACGGCGCGATGCGCCGTCCACACGGCCATCGCCTCCTCGCACGGCAGCACCACCACGTCGCCGGAGTCGGCGGCGCGATCGTCCGGCAGAACCCGCAGCGTGTCGTCGGCGACACCCGCCCAGTCGATGCAGCCGTCGCTGTCCTGATGCAGCCAGAGATTGTCCAGTCCCGGATCCCACACGCGGCCGTCCAAGACATACGGGGCGAGCACGCGTCCGGTCACCGCATGGATGAGCGCTGCGGCGACCTGTTCCGCGGCGATGCGGGGATCCTCGACGTCTTCGCGCGCCCGGGCGTAGAGCAACTCGATGCGGTGCGTGCGCTCCATTCCCCCGAGGTACCACCAGCGTCGCCGCGGTTCCTCGTCCACGCACGCGACCGCGTACACGCGCGGCGCTCTCGCGGTGAGTGATTCCAGTCGCCGGCGCGTGTCGTCGAACGCGCGGACGGGGGTGGGAGCGGCCGCGGGTGACGGCAGCAGCAGAGTCGTCATCCGACCTCCTGATCGACGGGTCCCGTTAATTAGGTAAGCCTAACCATCGCAGTCCGGGCGGGAGCGCGCAACCCTCCCGTTCCCGTTCCCCCGGGCACCCCCTCCCGCCGCCACATAGGATTCCGTAACCTAACTCCTAGATCCGCAGTCCCACTCGCGATCCCTCCCGAGGAGCACCCCGCGCACGTGACCACCACCCCCCACCGCGACGCCGCCCCACCGGCGTCCACCCCGATCACCCCGCCCACCACGGGGCGTCGCGTCGCCGCCGAACTCCTCGACCTCGCACTCGTCGCCCTCCCCCTCGCCATCGGCGCCCTGGTGGTCGACACCCTCGGCGACGCACACGGCGGCGGGCAGGCCGACCGCATCGTGTTCGGCACCGCAGCCGTCCTCATCGCCGCAGCGGTGCTGTGGTGGAATCGCGGACTCCGCGAAGGCCGCACCGGACAGAGCCTCGGCAAACAGTGGCTGGGCCTGGTCACCCGCGACACCGTCACCAGCGCACCGGTCGGCGCCCGGGCCGCACTCCTGCGGCGCGGCACCGACACCGTCACCGTCAAGGCCGCCGTCCACGACGGCTTCACGCCCCGACCGGCCGACACCAGCCTCCCCGCGATGCGCCGCCGCCGACTCCTCGGCCTCGCCGTCCTGGCAGTTCTCCTCGTGCTCGTCCTGCTCGCCAGCATCGCCATCGGTGCCCGGCCCATGTCCTTCGCCGAGGTCTACCACGCGCTCGCCGTCAACGACGGCGCCGAAACCGACCTGATCGTGCACTCGCTCCGCATCCCTCGCACCCTGCTCGCCCTGATCGTCGGCATCGCACTCGGCGTCGCCGGGGCCCTCATCCAAGGGCACACCCGCAACCCCCTCGCCGACGCCGGCCTGCTCGGCATCAACGCCGGTGCCGCGTTCATGGTGGTGCTCGCGATCTACCTGTTCGGCGTCACCACCCCCGCCCAATACCTGTGGTTCGCGTTCGCCGGCGCCATGCTCTCGAGCATCGTCGTGTTCGGCTTCGCCTCCGTCGGCAACGGCCGCTCGAGCCCACTGAGCCTCGCCCTGGCCGGCGCAGCCGTCGCCTTCTTCCTGCAGGCGATGATCCAGACCATCGTCCTGCTCGACCAGACCAGCCTCGACGGCTACCGATTCTGGGTGGTCGGCTCCGTCGCCGGCCGCGGCATGGACGTGCTCTGGCAGGTCCTCCCGTTCCTCGTCGCCGGACTCGTCGTCGCCATCGCGGGCACACCGTCGCTCAACGTGCTCAGCCTCGGTGACGACGTCGCCCGCTCCCTCGGCACCAACGTCGTCCTCACCCGCGTGGTCGGCATCGCCGCCATCACCGTCCTGACCGGCGCAGCCACCGCAGCCTGCGGACCGATCGCCTTCGTCGGCCTGATCGTCCCGCACATCGCCCGCGCGATCACCGGGCCCGACTACCGATGGCTGCTGCCCTACGCCGGGCTGCTCGGAGGCGTCCTGCTCGTACTCGCCGACGTGATCGGCCGCATCGTGGTGCGCCCCGGCGAACTGCAGGTCGGGATCGTGCTCGCACTCATCGGCGCCCCGTTCTTCATCGCCCTGGTGCGACGCCGGAAGCTGGTGGCACTGTGACCACCACCCCCGGCACCGAGAGCCCCACGCCCCTCACGGCCCCCGTCGACGGCGCGCGGCGCCGCTCGCCGATCCAGATCTCCACCGCCGTGCCCGGCCGGCACGCGTTCCGCATCGGACCGTTCTCGGTGGTCTGGCGCGGCCGCATGGTGCTGGTGTGCGCCCTGATCGCTGTCGCCACCTTCCTGCTCACCTGTGTGTCGCTCGGACGTGGCGACTACCCGATGTCGGTTCCCCAGGTCATCGAGGTGCTCTTCGGCGGCGGCTCCCGCCTCGAGCGATTCGTCGTCTTCGACCTGCGACTGCCCCGGGCGGTCGGCGCGATCGTCGTCGGCGCCGCCCTCGCCGTGGCCGGCGCGATCACGCAGTCGCTGTCCCGCAACGCCCTCGCCAGCCCCGACATCCTCGGCATCACCGCCGGTGCGAGCGCCGCCGCGGTCGCCCTGATCGTCCTCACCGGCGGCGGATCCGTCGTCGGCATCCTCGCCACCCTCGGGTTGCCGCTGGCGGCCCTCGCCGGTGCCCTGCTCACCGCCGCGGTCATCTACCTGCTCGCCTGGCGCAACGGCGTCGAAGGGTTCCGGCTCGTCCTCATCGGCATCGGCATCAACGCGATGCTGCTCGCCCTCACCAACTGGATGCTGGTCTCCGCCGACATCAACGACGTCTCCCGCGCCCAGGTGTGGCTCACCGGATCACTCAACGGCGTCTCCTGGAACCAGGTGGCCCCGGCCGCCCTGGTTCTGCTCGTCCTCGGCGCGTGGGCCACCGTCTCGTCGTTCACCGTCGGTGCGCTGCGCCTCGGCGACGACACGGCGCGCTCCCTCGGGGTGCCGCTGCAAACGCAGCAGGCCCTGCTGCTGATCACCGCCTGCACCCTTGCCGCGGTCGCCACCGCCGCGGCCGGACCCGTCGGGTTCGTCGCGCTCGCCGCCCCCCAGATCGCAGTCCGTCTGGTCAAGTCCGCGGGGCCGCCGATCATCGCGTCCGCACTGACCGGGGCGCTGCTCGTCGTCGGCGCCGACCTCATCGCCCGTACGATCCTGCCCGTACCACTGCCCGTCGGTCTCGTCACCTCCGCGCTCGGCGGCCCGTTCCTGCTGTACTTGCTCGTGCGCTCCAACCGGAAGGTCTCCGCGTGACCGACACCCACACCCCCGCCGCCTCGGACACCGAACACCCCGAGGCTGCCCCGGCGACCCGTCTGGTCGCCGAACACATCGGGCTCGGCTACGGGGATCGGCTGATCATCGACGACCTCGACCTGGAGATCCCCACCGGCGTCATCACCACCATCATCGGACCCAACGGCTGCGGCAAATCGACCCTGCTGCGGTCGCTGAGCCGACTGCTCAAACCCCGCACCGGGCAGATCCTGCTCGACGGCCGCAACATCACCACGATGCGCACCCGCGACGTCGCCCGCGTGCTCGGGATGCTGCCGCAAGCGCCCCTCGCCCCCGAAGGACTGACCGTCGCCGACCTCGTCGCCCGCGGCCGGCACCCTCACCAGTCGTGGCTGCGCCAATGGTCGTCCGACGACGAGGGCGAAGTCGCCGCCGCGCTCGACCGCACCGGCATCGCCGACCTCGCGGACCGGCCGGTCGACGAATTGTCCGGCGGCCAGCGCCAACGCGCCTGGATCTCCATGGCACTCGCGCAAGGCACCGACATCCTGCTGCTCGACGAACCCACCACCTACCTCGACCTCGCGCACTCGGTGGAAGTGCTCGACCTCGTCGACCGGTTGCACAGCGAACTCGGCCGCACCGTCGTGATGGTCCTGCACGACCTCAACCTCGCCGTCCGCTACAGCGACCACCTCGTGGTGATGAAGGACGGCCGCATCGTGCGCTCCGGTCCGCCCTCGGAGGTGATCTCCGCCGAACTGCTCGCCGAGGTGTTCGATCTCGACGCGTCGGTGATCGAGGATCCGGTGTCCGGCCGGCCGCTGATCATCCCGATCGGCACCCGGCACGTCTACGGCGCAGTCGGGGGTCCCGTGGCCCCGGCGCACACGCCCGGAATTGCCGAAACTCCCTGATCACGACCCCGCCGAGGCTACGACCCGGGGTAGTACGCACAAACGTCGGAGAAATCCGTAGAATCGGACCATGGCAGCACTAGGCGAACTCGAGCGAGCAGTGATGGACCACCTGTGGTCCTCCACCGAACCCCAGACGGTCCGGCAGGTCCACGAAGCCCTGTCCACCCGCCGCAACCTGGCGTACACCACCGTCATGACGGTGCTGCAACGGCTCGCGAAGAAAAACCTGGTGGTCCAGCAGCGCGACGACCGCGCCCACCGCTACATGCCCGTCCACGGCCGCGACGAACTCGTCGCCAACCTCATGGTGGACGCCCTCGATCAAGCCGACGAAACCGCCGGCCGCGCGGCCGCCCTCGTCCACTTCGTCGGCCGCGTCGGCGCCGACGAAGCCGAAGCACTGCGCGCCGCACTCGCCGAACTCGAAGCCCAGCAGTCGGGCACCACCGCCACGCTGGGCGAACACGGCTCCGGGCGCGCGAGCTGACACACTCGATGCCATGAACGCCCCCACAGCGCTGTTCTTCGGGATACTCGCGCTGCTTCTCGCGGGTCCGGTGCCCGGGCTCCTCGCCCGTGCCACCTGGCCGCACCGCAACCCGCGTGCGGCGCTCGTGCTCTGGCAGGCGATCGCGCTGGCCGCGGTCCTGTCCGCGTTCAGCAGCGGGCTCGCCATCGCCAGCCGGCTCCTCGTCCCCGGGGCCGACGGCCGGCCCACCACCGAGCCGCTCCGCGAAATCGAAGCGCTCGGTCTGCCGCTCTGGCTTACCTACATCGTGGTGCTCGCCCTGACCCTGCTCATCGGTGCTCGCCTGATCTACTCCATGCTGCGCGTCGCGGTCCGTACCCGCCGTCGCCGGTCCCGGCACCGGATGCTCGTCGACCTTCTCGACAACCGCGACTCCCGCGAGGTCGTCCGACGCCACCCGCACGTCCGGATCCTCGACTCCGCCGACCCCATCGCATACTGCCTTCCCGGCCTGCGCCACCGCGTGGTGCTCAGCGCCGGCACCCTCGACAACCTCAGCGACGCCGAACTCCGCGCCATCCTCTGCCACGAACACTCGCACCTGCGGGCCCGCCACGACCTCGTCCTCGAGGCGTTCACCTCCGTGTACGAAGCCTTCCCCCGCTGGGTGCGGTCCCGTTCCGCCCTCGGCTCGGTGCAGACGCTCGTGGAGATGCTCGCCGACGACTCCGCGGTCCGCGTGACCGGGCCGACCCCCCTCGCCCGGGCGCTGGTCGCGTGCGCCGGCACCTCCACCCCGAAGGGCGCCCTGGCCGCCGGGGGACCGAGCACCGTGCTCCGGGTGCGGCGACTCGCCGATCCGGGACCCGACCTGCGTATCTCCGCCGGCGCCTACATCGCCGCCGCCGCGATCCTGGTGGTGCCCACCGTCGCCGTCGCCGTACCGTGGCTCACCGAGCTGAGCCGCCTGCTCGCGCACTGACCCCGCGCCGATTTCGATCCCACCCCGTTTCGGGGGAAGCTGTACCCATGACCGTCGAACACACCGCGACACCCCAAGCCCAGATCGGCGTGACCGGCCTGGCCGTCATGGGGTCGAACATCGCCCGTAACTTCGCCCGCCACGGATACACCGTCGCCCTGCACAACCGCAGCATCGGCAAGACCGACGCGCTGCTCGCCGAGCACGGCTCCGACGGCACGTTCGTGCGCACCGAAACCATCGAAGAATTCGTCGCCGCACTCGAGAAACCCCGCCGCGTCCTCATCATGGTCAAGGCCGGCGACGCCACCGACGCGGTGATCGAGGAACTGGCCGGGGCGATGGAACCGGGCGACATCATCATCGACGGCGGTAACGCCCTCTACACCGACACCATCCGCCGCGAAGCAGCGCTGCGCGAGCGTGGCCTGCACTTCATCGGCGCCGGTATCTCCGGCGGCGAGGAAGGCGCACTCAACGGCCCCTCGATCATGCCCGGCGGGCCCGCCGAGTCCTACAGCGCCGTCGGCCCGCTCCTCGAGACCGTCGCCGCCCACGTCGACGGCATCCCGTGCTGCACCCACATCGGCCCCGACGGCGCCGGCCACTTCGTGAAGATGGTGCACAACGGCATCGAATACGCCGACATGCAGCTCATCGGCGAGGCCTACCAGCTGTTGCGCGACGCGCTCGGCCACGACGCCGCAGCGATCGCCGACGTGTTCTCCGAGTGGAACACCGGCACCCTCGAGTCGTACCTCATCGAGATCACCGCGGAGGTGCTCCGCCAGACCGACGCCGCGACCGGCAAGCCCCTCGTCGACGTGATCGTCGACGCCGCCGAACAGAAGGGCACCGGCCGCTGGACCGTCAAATCCGCCCTCGACCTCGGTGTGCCCGTCACCGGCATCGCCGAAGCGGTCTTCGCGCGCGCCCTGTCCGGCTCCCGCGAC
This sequence comes from Rhodococcus sp. NPDC060084, assembly GCF_042730335.1. Classification (NCBI taxonomy): domain Bacteria; kingdom Bacillati; phylum Actinomycetota; class Actinomycetes; order Mycobacteriales; family Nocardiaceae; genus Rhodococcus; species Rhodococcus sp. NPDC060084. Next base: position 45,855 of record NZ_JBHWWX010000030.1, on the reverse strand, counting down.
CAGCGCGCCGCCGCCCGCGGACTCACCGGCGGCACGCTCGGCGCCGCCCCCACCGACGCCGCCCAGTTCACCGAGGACATCCGCGCCGCCCTGTACGCGTCGAAGATCGTCGCCTACGCCCAGGGATTCGACCAGATCGCGGCGGGCAGCGCCGAGTACGGCTGGAACGTCGACCGCGCCGCCCTCGCCACCATCTGGCGCGGCGGCTGCATCATCCGCGCCCAGTTCCTCAACCGCATCAAAGAGGCGTACGACGCGGACCCCGACCTGCCCAGCCTGATCCTCGCCCCGTACTTCCGTGACGCCATCGAAGCGGGCATCGACAGCTGGCGCCGGGTGGTGGTCACCGCCACCACGCTGGGCATCCCGATTCCCGCGTTCGCGTCGTCGCTGTCGTACTACGACGGGCTGCGCGCCGAACGGCTCCCCGCCGCCCTGACCCAGGGTCAGCGCGACTACTTCGGAGCGCACACCTACGAGCGGATCGACAAGCCGGGCAAGTTCCATACCCTGTGGAGCGGCGACCACAGCGAAGTCAGCGCCTGACCTCGCCGTGAACGGCCTCGCGGCAGCATCCGTGGCGTGCGCACTCGCCGCCGCGGTGCTGACCGCGATCGCCGGGGTCGCGCAGCAACGATCCGCCGCCGCCGTCCCCGAAACCGGCAACCTGGTCAGCTCACTGCTGCGCAACCCTCGCTGGTGGGCCGGCGCGGTCGGCGACACCGCCGGCTACGGATTCCAGATCGCGGCGCTCGCCCTCGGCTCGGTGCTCGTCGTGCAGCCGCTGATGGTGAGCTCGCTGCTCTTCGCGCTACCTCTCGCCGCCTATTTCGGCGGCTACCGCCTCACCCGCAGCACCTGGCTGCTCGCCGCAGCGCTCTGCGCGGCGCTGGCGATCTTCCTGATCGTCGGCAACCCCGCCGCCGGGACCACCGACGCGGCCGCCACCCGCTGGGCGCTGCCCCTCGGCGCGGTCCTCGCCGTCACCGCGGCCGCCGCGGCGCTCGGCGCCGCCCCGGCCCAGACCACGCGGCTGACCCCCGGCGTCCGCGCGACCCTGCTCGGTACCGCCGGCGGTCTGCTGTACGGGGTCGTGGCCGCCCTCACCAAACACGTCACCGACCTGTTCGAGGACGGGCCTGTCGCGGTACTGACCTCCTGGCAGGTCTGGATGCTCGTCGTCGCCGGTGTCGGCGGCTACTACCTGCAACAACGAGCATTTCAGGTCGGGCCGCTGTCCGCGTCTCTCCCCGCCCTCACCGTCGGCGAACCGCTCGGTGCGATGTTCCTCGGTGTCGTCGTGCTCGGTGAACACCTGCAGGTCGGCGGCGCCGGCATGGTCCTCGTCGCCGGGGCGGTGCTCGTCATGTTCGTCACCACCATCGCGCTGTCGCGGGCGGAAGCTCCCGCCCCCGAGGTCGCTACGCCCGCGACAACACCGCCACCAGAAAACCCGAATCCTCGGTGAAGGGACGCAGATCCCACGTCGACAGGCGCAGGTCGACCGTCAGTCCGGCCCGCTCCGCATCGGCGAAGAACTCCGCGAATTCGTAGTCCCGGCCGGCGCCGAATCCCACCACGACACGCCCGCGGTCGGCGAGGTGCCGGACGAATCCCGCCAGGACCGCATCCCGCGTCTGCGGCGCCACGAACGTCATCACGTTGCCCGCACAGACGATCACGTCGAACGCGCCCGTCACCCCCCGCGCCGGCAGATCCAGTTCCGCGAGATCCCCGACCAGCCAGCGCGGACCGGGATGGTCCTCCTCCGCCGCGGCGATGAGCACCGGATCGACATCCACGCCGACGACCTGGTGTCCGGCGCGATGCAGATATCCGCCCAGCCGGCCCGGACCGCAGCCCGCGTCGAGTACCCGCGCCCCGCGCTCGACCATGGCGTCGACCAGCCTGGCCTCACCGACGGTGTCCTGGCCCTGTGCCGCCAACTCCCGGAACCGCTCCACGTACCAGGTCGAATGCGACGGATCTGCCGCCGTGATCTCCTCCCACCGGCTCGGGATACGTCCGCCAGGGGTTCCTGCAGTCATGGTCGATACTCCTTCGTCCGAGGGCGCGAGCACGGATCCGTTCCGCGGTCCCGACCACACCGTAGGCCGACGGCCGGCGAACCGTCGCACCCGCCGCCGACCGGGGGCGGTTCGGCGCCGCGGCGACAACACCGCATCCCCCTCAGTAGAATGAGGACTTTCACACGACGTCCGGGCGGCCGCTTCCTCTCCCCGTCCCGGACCAGACGAAAGGAACCCGGTGCCCGCGGCACCCTCTTCCCGCAGGTCAGTACCCGAAGCCACTGCGGAGCCCGACTCCGCCGGTCCGGAGGGCTCCCCTACCGAGCCGGGTGACCACCCCGGCGACACTCAGCACCCACGGGAGCGGATGTGACTTCCGTGATCCTGTCCGTCCTCAGCCTGGTCGGCTTCGTTGCCTTGACCGCCGGAACCGCGCTCTTCGTCGCGGCCGAATTCTCCCTCACGGCCCTCGAACGCAGCACCGTCGACGCCGAAGCCCGAGGCGGCGACCTGCGCGCCCGGCAGGTGCAGCACGCACACCGCACCCTGTCGTTCCAGCTCTCCGGAGCACAGCTCGGCATCACCATCACCACCCTGATCACCGGCTACCTCGCCGAACCCGTCCTCGCCCGCTTCCTCGACCCGCTGCTCACCGCGGTCGGGCTGAGCGAGTCCGCGTCCGGCACCGTGTCGCTGATCGTCGCGCTGATCCTGGCCACCTCGTTCTCCATGATCTTCGGCGAACTCGTCCCCAAGAACCTCGCCATCGCGCGGCCCCTGGCCACCGCCAGGGCCACCGCAGGCCTGCAAGCCGGGTTCTCCCTCGTGTTCAAGTGGGCCATCAACGGGCTCAACGGCAGCGCCAACTACATCGTCCGGCGCCTGGGCATCGAACCCGCCGACGAACTGCGCTCGGCGCGGTCGCCGCAGGAACTGGGCTCGTTGGTCCGCGCGTCCGCCGTCAGCGGCGTCCTGGACGAGAGCACCGCCCAACTCGTCGACCGGTCCCTGCAGTTCGGTGAGCGCACCGCCGCCGATCTCATGACTCCGCGTGTGACCATCGAGTCGCTGGACCGCAACGACACCGTCCTCGACCTGATCGACCGCTCCGACCGCACCGGCTACTCCCGGTTCCCGGTCGTCGACGGCGACCTCGACGACACCCTCGGTGTCGTCCACGTCAAACACGCGTTCACCGTCCCGGCCGCCGCACGGGCCACCACGCCGGTCCACACCCTGGCCCGCCGGGTGCCCAACGTGCCCTCCAGTCTCGACGGGGACGCCGTGATGGAACGGGTCCGCGCCGACGGCATGCAGGTCGCGCTGGTCGTCGACGAATACGGCGGCACCGCCGGCCTGGTCACCATGGAGGATCTCATCGAAGAAATCGTCGGCGATGTCCGCGACGAGCACGACGAACCGGAACTCGACGCGCACCCGCAGGGCATCGGCTGGTCGTGCGCGGGTCTGCTCCGCACCGACGAACTCGCCCAGCTGACCGGCTACCAGGCCCCCGAGGGAGACTACGAAACTCTGGCGGGCCTGTTCCTCACCGAACTGGGCCGCATCCCGGACGTCGGGGACGAGATCGTCCTGCCGGCCCGCCCCGGGGAGGAACACCGGCCCTGGTACGCGCAGATCCTCGAGATGGACGGTCACCGGATCGACCGGGTTCTCCTCGTCCCCGGCGAACCGGACGACGACCCCGAATCCGATGTTCCCGAGTCCGGTGACCCTGAATCCGGGCACCTCGGTGACACGGGATCCTCGGAGACAACGGATTCCTCGGAGACCCCGGACGGTGACGCCCGATGAACGACTGGATCGCCGTCGCCCTCACCGTCGTACTGCTCGCCGGCAACGCGTTCTTCGTCGGCGCGGAGTTCTCACTCATCAGCGCCCGGCGGGACCGCCTCGAAACGCTCGTCGCCCAGGGCCGGAAACGCGCGCAGACCGTCGTCGACGCGGGCGAGCACCTCTCCCTGATGCTCGCCGGGTCCCAACTCGGCATCACCATCTGCTCGATCCTGCTCGGCCGGGTCGGCGAACCCGCGCTCGCGCACCTGATCGAACGGCCCCTGCACCTCGTCGGGATCTCCGAGGCGTGGCTGCATCCCATCGCCTTCACCCTGGCCCTGAGCCTGGTGGTCGTGCTGCACATTCTGCTCGGCGAGATGGTCCCCAAGAACATCGCCATTGCCGGCCCGGAACGCACCGCGATGCTGCTCGTCCCCGCCCATCTGATGTTCATGCGACCGGCCCGGTTGCTCATCGCGTTCTACAACGTGTGCGCCAACGGGGTGCTGCGGCTGATGCGTGTCGAACCCAAGGACGAACTCGAGGTCACCGTCACCGCCCTCGAACTGTCGGAGATGATCGGTGAGTCCCGTTCCGAGGGTCTGCTCGACGAGGAACAGCATCGCCGCCTCACCCGGGCGCTGAGCACCAGCAACCGCACCGTCGCCGACGTCATGATCCCGCTCGCGGCCGTGCGGACCGTGCCTGTCACGGCGACCGGCACCACCACGCTCGGCGCGATCGAGCAGGCGGTCATCGCGACCGGGTTCTCCCGCTACCCCGCCCAGGCACCGACCGGCACGATCAACGGTTACGTGCACATCAAGGATGTCCTCGACCTCGTCGGAGATCCGAACGCCGGTCCCGACGCCGTCATCGCCGCCGACACCATCCGGCCGCTGCCGTCGATCCGCCCGAGTGTCGCGCTGGACGAGGCGCTGTCGGTGCTGCGCCGCACCAGTTCGCATCTCGGCGGGGTCGTCGATGCCGCCGGCACCGTGATCGGCATCGTGGCGCTCGAAGATCTCGTCGAGGAGTTCGTCGGTACCGTCCGCGACGCCACCCACCGCGTCGCAGAACCCCCGGAGCGCCGCGCCCCATGACCGATCCCACCCCCGGTGCCGCCCCGACCGTGCTCGCGGAGGCGGACTGGACCGGTCGCCGCGACCGTCACCACGCCGCGGCGGACGCCCTGCTGGCCGACCATCTGCGGCGGCGCGCGGCCGACGAGACGCACCCGGTGCACGACTTCCTGTTCACCTACTACAACTACCGGCCCGGCAAGTTGCGGTTCTGGCATCCCGGTTACGGGACGATCCTGCTCGGTGCCGCGACCCGCGACTACCGGGATCATCCCGGCTACGAGCGGCTCGAGGTGGACGGCGTGCCCGCGGTCCGGGTGAGCGAGGCGGTCCTTGCGCACCGCTCCGGCACGGTGGACTTCGTCGCCGGTCTGCTCGCGGCCACCGCGTCCCGTCCGGCCCAGCTGGGGTGCTTCGGTCTGCACGAATGGGCGATGGTGTACCGCACCGGAACCGAGGACGTCCGGCACTCGTCGGTGCCGCTGCGCCTCGGCCACCAGGGCACGGACGACGTGGTGAAATCAATGCAGCTTCGATGCACCCATTACGACGCGTTCCGTTTCTTCACCCCGGAGGCCGCGTCGCGCAACGCCTCGGCACTCACCCAGGACAGCCGGACGGACCGGGAACAACCCGGGTGCCTGCACGCGGGGATGGACCTCTACAAGTGGTGCTTCAAGCTCTCCCCGCTGGTCGACTCCGATCTGGTGCTCGACTGTTTCCGGCTGGCGTCGGCGGCTCGCGAATTGGACATGCGGGCCAGCCCGTATGATCTGAGCGGCTACGGCTACTCGCCCGTCGCCATCGAGACTGCCGCCGGACGCGCACAGTACGTCCGCGAGCAGTCGGCGCTCACCACTCGCGCCGCGGCCCTCCGTGAGGAACTGCTCAATCGCTGCTCCGCCCTGCGCGCGTGTCGACCCGACACCCCTACTGCTACCGGCGGGTAACATAACTGGAGTTTTTCGTGCAAGCACCCGTGGCGCTGCCCCGGGCGCACCGCAACCGGAAAGAGTGAGGCTAATGACAGAACGCGTGCAAATCGGTGGACTCCACATCGCAAAGGTGCTCTACGACTTCGTCAACGACGAAGCGATCCCCGGCACGGGGGTAGACGCAGCCGCGTTCTGGGACGGTGCAGACAAGATCATCCACGAGCTGGCCCCCAAAAACCGAGAGCTGCTCGCCAAGCGCGACGATCTGCAGAGCCGCATCGACACCTGGCACCGCGACCGCGCCGGGCAGCCCCACGACCCCGTCGCGTACAAGGCGTTCCTCGAGGAGATCGGGTACCTCGTCCCCGCCCCCGAGCCCTTCGAGATCACCACGGCGAATATCGACAGCGAGATCGCGACCACGGCCGGACCGCAGCTCGTCGTCCCCGTCCTCAACGCCCGCTTCGCGCTCAACGCGTCCAACGCCCGTTGGGGTTCGCTGTACGACGCGCTGTACGGCACCGACGCCATCCCCGAGGACGACGGCGCCGAGAAGGGCACCGGATACAACAAGGTGCGCGGCGACAAGGTGATCGCCTGGGCCCGCGACTTCCTCGACAAGGCCGTCCCGCTCGCTGAGGGATCTCACGTCGACTCCACCAACTACGCCATCGACGGCACCGAACTCCGGGTCACCCTGGCGGACGGCACCGTCACCGGTCTGGCCCAGCCCGAGAAGCTCGTCGGCTACCTCGGCGACAAGGCCGCCCCCACCTCCGTGCTGCTGCGCAACAACGGCCTGCACATCGAGATCCAGATCGACGCCGAATCCCCCATCGGCAGCACCGACGCCGCCGGCGTCAAGGACGTCGTCCTCGAATCCGCGGTCACCACGATCATGGACTTCGAAGACTCCGTCGCCGCCGTGGACGCCGAGGACAAGGTCATCGGCTACCGCAACTGGCTCGGCCTCAACCGCGGCGACCTGTCCGAATCGTTCTCCAAGGGCGGCAAAACCCTTACCCGCACCCTGGCACCGAACCGCGTCTACACCGCGCTCGACGGCAGCGACCTCGAACTGCACGGACGTTCGCTGCTGTTCGTCCGCAACGTCGGTCACCTCATGACCAACCCCGCGATCCTCGACCGCGACGGCAACGAGGTGCCCGAAGGCATCCTCGACGCTCTCGTCACCAGCCTGTGCGCCAGCCACGGCCTCTACGGCGACGACGAGCACGGGCCGCTGCTCAACAGCCGCACCGGCTCGATCTACATCGTCAAGCCCAAGCAGCACGGCCCCGAAGAATCCGCGTTCACGACCGAACTGTTCGGCCGCGTCGAGGAGATCCTCGGCCTGCCCGCCAACACGCTCAAGGTCGGCATCATGGACGAGGAACGCCGCACCACGGTCAACCTCGCCGCCTGCATCGAAGCCGCATCCGAGCGCGTCGCCTTCATCAACACCGGCTTCCTCGACCGCACCGGGGACGAGATCCACACCTCCATGGAGGCGGGCCCGGTCGTGCGCAAGGCCGCGATGAAGCAGCAGAAGTGGATCGCCGCCTACGAGGACTGGAACGTCGACACCGGTCTCGCCGCCGGCCTGCAGGGCAAGGCACAGATCGGCAAGGGCATGTGGGCCATGACCGACCTCATGCACGACATGCTCGTGCAGAAGATCGGCCAGCCCAAGGCCGGCGCCAACACCGCCTGGGTGCCGTCCCCCACCGGGGCGACGCTGCACGCCACCCACTACCACGAGGTCGACGTCTTCGCGGTGCAGGACGAGCTCAAGGGCAAGACCCGGGCCACGCTCGACGACATCCTCACCATCCCGCTCGCCGAGAACCCGAACTGGTCGGACGCCGAGAAGCGTGAGGAACTCGACAACAACTGCCAGTCGATCCTCGGCTACGTGGTGCGGTGGATCGACCACGGTGTCGGGTGCTCCAAGGTCCCCGACATCCACGACGTGGCACTGATGGAAGACCGCGCCACCCTGCGCATCTCCAGCCAGCTGCTCGCCAACTGGATCCGCCACGGTGTCGTCACCGAAGCCGACGTCATCGAATCCCTCGAACGCATGGCACCCGTCGTCGACCGTCAGAACGAAGGTGACGCCACCTACCGGCCGATGGGCCCGGACTTCGCCGGCAACATCGCGTTCCAGGCAGCCAAGGAACTCATCCTCGAAGGCACCACGCAGCCCAGCGGCTACACCGAGCCGATCCTGCACCGCCGCCGCCGCGAGTACAAGGCCACGTTCGCCTGACAGAACGCCGGCACCGGCACACCCGCCTCGCGCAGCAGGGCCCCGATCCGAGAAGGACCGGGGCCCTGCCCTGTAATACCCGTCCGCACTACGGGCTGCACCGCGTACAGCGCCTTCGGCGGCATCACTAGACTGCTGTAGCCGGTCGGATTCGACCGGATTCACGACGAAACGAGGCGAACCCAGACGTGAGCGGGAGACATCGCGGCGACGGTGCGCGAGGCATCAGCACAAGCGTGATCGTGGTGGTTGTGGCACTCCTCCTGCTCGTGGTCGCCGTCTTCGGCTGGTTCCAGCTACGCGAACGAATCGACAGGCAGGGCGCGGACGCCGCCGCAACATGTGTCGAAGGCGACGCCGTACTCCGGATCGCCGCCGACCCTCTGATCGCTCCGACACTGACCACGCTCGCCGACCGGTGGAGCACAGACGTCGCTCCCGTCATCCGCGACCACTGCGTCACCGCGCAGGTGTTCGCCGCCGAATCGGCTCCCGTCGCGGCGAGCCTCGGCTCGGACACGCCGTGGAACACCGCCCTCGGGCCCGAGCCCGCCCTGTGGGTGCCCCTCGATTCCCGCGCCGCCGAACGCGCCACCACCGCCGTCGACGGGCAAGCCCGCTCCCTCGCCACCTCCCCGGTCGTGCTCGCCGTTCCCGACGATCTCGGCCGCGCGCTGACCAGCTCAGCGGTCGGATGGGACGATCTCCCGAAGCTCCAGCGCGACCCGGCTGCGATGCGCGCCGTGGGCCTCGACGCGTGGGGACAGCTCGCACTCGCGCTGCCCACCGGCGAACGCACCGACGCCACCGCGCTCGCCCTCGAGGGAGTCGCCGCGGCGGTCACCGGCGCCGGCACCGGCCCGCTCACCGTCGAACAGGCCGAGTCCCCGGCCGCTGTCACCGCCGTCACCGAACTGGCGCTCGGCGCCAATGCGCTCGGGCCGACCGCCGGGCCCACGACGACCGACGCACTCGCGGCGCTCGGCGCCCGGGCCGACGTCTCGGCGCCGGTCCACGCGGTGCCGGTCGTCGAGCAGCAGTTGTACACCTCGCTCGACGGTAACGCGGTACGCGGCTTGTCCGGCTATCTTCCCGTCGGTGCCACCCCGGTGGCGGATTTCCCGGCTGCCGTCGTGGATGCCCCGTGGGTCGACGAGACCCTCTCGCGCGCCGCGGCAGAGTTCGTCGATTACGTGCGCAAGCCCGAGCAGACGCACCTGTTGGTCGAGAACGGTTTCCGGGTCGGCGACGAAGTGCCCGCGCCCATCGACACCATCCGCCTTCCCCGCGTGGACTCGACGCTCGTTCCCGCCCCCCGTGTCGTCACCGACGCACTGCTCCGCACCCGCATCGAGCCGGTGCCGCCCGGCAAGGTCACCTTCGTCGTCGACACATCGCAGTCGATGTCGACCGTGGACGGCGACGGCACTCGCCTCGCCCACACCGACGACGCCCTCGATCTCCTCGTCCGCCGCTCCCCCGACACGTCCGTGATCGGCATGTACGTGTTCTCCGACGCCGCACCCGGATACCGGATCGCGGTGGAACGGGACGGGCTGACCGCGGCGAAGAGAACAGCGCTCGGCAGCGCACTGGACGGCGTCACCCTCACCGAGGACGAGCCCGTGAGTGCCGCGCTGTCCGCCGCATACCGCGACGCAGTGGACAAGTACGACCCCACCCGCCCGAACGTCGTGCTCGCAGTGATCGACAGCAGCGACACCGACGTGGCCGGTCTCCTCGCCACGGTCGACGAGCTTGCCTCCCCCGACAAACCCGTCCGTGTGAATCTCGTCGTCCTGGGCGAGTCCGCCGACGACCTCTCCGCGTTGCGAGCGGTCGCCGACCGCACCGGCGGAACACTCGAGACCGTCCCCTCCACCGAGGGCGCCGCCCTCGTCGACATCATCCGGAAGCTGGCGTCCTGACCGTGCTCAGATTGCTTGTCATGGCGAGCTTCTTCGCCCTCATCACGTATTGGTTGCATCGTCGGCTCGTCCGCGCGCCCGGTGTGACCGGTCGCGCCGCCCTCGGCGCAGACCTCGCGCTTGTAGTGCTCGCGGTCTTCGCCATCGCCGCCGGTTCGGTAGGTACCACGCTCGACCCGTCGTGGGCACGGCCGATCGGGTTCCTCGGGTGGACCTGGCTCGCCGTCGTGCTGTACCTCGGGCTCGGGGTCCTGCTCATCGGCCTCTTCGCTCTCGGGGCACGGCTCGTCCGGCGCGTTCGTGACCGCTCGAGGCCCCGCACCGACGAGCCTGCCGACCCGTCCCGGCGCCGAGCCATCCGCATCGCAACCGCGACACTCGTCGTCGCATCGGTCGGTGCCGTCACCTACGGCGTCGTCGAGGCCGCGCGTCCGCGCGTGGTCGACGTCCGCGTACCCCTGCGTCGGCTCCCCGCCGGATTCGAGGGGACCCGCGTCGCGCTCGTGACCGACCTGCACGCCGGACCCGCTCGCGGTGCCGACTTCGTGCGCCGCGTCGTCGACCTGGTGAACGCGCAACAACCCGACCTGGTGGTCCTCGGCGGCGACCTGGTCGACGGCACCGTGGCCCTCGCCGGAGAGGACCTCGAACCGCTTCGCGACCTGCGTGCACCTCTCGGCGTCTTCGGTGTCAGTGGCAATCACGAGTACTACGCGGACGACGGCATTTCGTGGCTCGACCACTGGGAAACCCTCGGGGTACAGACATTGCGCAACGAGCACGTCGTTCTCACGCGGGGCGGCGACACGATCGCGCTTGCCGGAGTTCACGACTACACGGCGCCGGAACCACACACCGCAGACATGTCGGCCGCGCTCGACGGCATCGAACCCGGCACGGTCGTGGTGCTCGCCGCGCACCAGCCCAAGCATGTCCTCGAAGCGCGTGAGCGCGGCGTGGACCTGCAACTGTCGGGACACACGCACGGCGGACAGATGTGGCCGCTACGTCCGTTGGTCTCACTCGCCAATCCCACGGTGACCGGGCTCGACCGGTTCGGCGACACCTTGATCTACACGTCGCAGGGCACCGGCGCCTGGGGCCCGCCCGTTCGGGTCGGCGCTCCCCCCGAGATCACGATTCTCGAACTCACCGCCGGCGCCTCCTGAAATCAGCCCTCGGGTATGGGCTGAGGTGGGATTCGTCGTTCAGGTGAGGAGTGTTCTGGTTTTCTAGTGTTTCCGTACAATCCAGAATATTGATCGGAGAGCGACTGCCGGGGCCGACGGTTACGCCCGTCGGCCCCGGACAGATCAGTTGCTGTACGCCTCCAGCGGCGGGCACGAGCACACCAGATTCCGGTCACCGTGCGCACCGTCGATACGCCGGACCGCCGGCCACACCTTCGCGCGGGCCTTCCCCATCGGGAACACCGCGGTCCGGCGCGAGTACGGGTGGTCCCACTCTCCCACCAGGCATTCAGCCGTGTGCGGAGCACCGCGCAGCGGGTTGTCGTCGGCGGGCCACTCCCCTGCCCCGACCCGGTCGATCTCGTGGCGAATCGAGATCATCGCGTCGATGAACGCATCGAGTTCGGCGATGTCCTCGCTTTCGGTGGGCTCGACCATCAACGTGCCTGCCACCGGGAAGCTCATCGTCGGCGCATGGAACCCGTAATCGGCCAGTCGCTTCGCCACATCGTCGACCGTCACGCCGGTGGCCTTGGTGATGCCGCGCAGGTCGAGGATGCACTCGTGGGCCACCATGCCGTTCTCGCCGGTGTACAGCACCGGGAAGTACTCGTCGAGACGACGGGCGATGTAGTTCGCCGAGGCGATCGCGGTGAGCGACGCCTTCCGCAGGCCCTCCGCCCCCATCAGCTTGATGTACGTCCAGGTGATCGGCAGGATCGACGCCGAGCCGAAGGGCGCCGCCGACACCGGTCCGCCACCGCCGAGGCCCGGTTCGGCCGGGTGTCCGGGGAGGTAGTGCGCCAGGTGGGCGCGCACTCCGATGGGTCCGACACCCGGCCCACCGCCGCCGTGCGGGATGCAGAACGTCTTGTGCAGATTGAGATGACTGACGTCGCCACCGAACTTGCCCGGCCGCGCGAGCCCGACCAGCGCGTTGAGGTTCGCGCCGTCGATGTACACCTGCCCACCGGCGTCGTGCACTGCCCCGCAGATCTCGGCGATGTCCTCCTCGTACACGCCGTGCGTCGACGGGTACGTGATCATGATCGCCGCGAGACGCTCCGCATGGTCGGCGATCTTGGCACGCAGGTCGTCGAGGTCGACGTCGCCGTTCGGCCGGCACGCCACGACCTCCACGCGCATCCCGGCCATCACTGCCGATGCGGCATTGGTGCCGTGGGCACTGGACGGGATCAAGCACGTGTCGCGCCGGTCGTCGCCCCGGTCGAGGTGGTACCGGCGAATCGCGAGCAGCCCTGCGTATTCGCCCTGGCTGCCCGCATTCGGCTGCAGACTGACCGCGTCGTACCCGGTCACCGCCGCCAGCCATCCCTCGAGGTCCGCGATGAGACTCCGGATGCCGGCGGTCTGCTCGGCCGGTGCGAACGGGTGCAAGCCCGCGAACTCGGGCCAGGTGATCGCTTCCATCTCGGCAGCGGCGTTGAGCTTCATCGTGCACGAGCCGAGCGGAATCATCGTGCGGTCGAGCGCGAGATCCTTGTCGGACAGACGCCGCAGGTACCGCATCATCGCGGTCTCGGTGCGGTAGCGCGTGAACGCCTCGTGCTGCAGGAAGGCGCTCGTCCGCGCCGGCGCGGCGAGCGACGCGCCCCCACCCGATCCCGAGTGCCCTTCGGCGACACCGAACGCCTCCAGCACCGCGGTGATGTGCGCCGGCGTCGTGGCTTCGTCGCAGGACACCGAAACATGGTCGGCGTCCACGCGGTAGAGATTGATACCTGCCGCTGCTGCGGCACCGATCACCTCGTCGGCCCGGCCCGGGACCCGGGCCAGCACGGTGTCGAAGAAGGACTCGTGCACGACCTCCACGCCACCCTCACGCAGCGCCGACGCGAAGTGATCCGCGTGCCCGGCGACACGGCGCGCGATCGCCGTCAGTCCCTCGGCACCGTGGTACGACGCGTACATCGCGGCCAGCACGGCCAGCAGCACCTGCGCGGTGCAGATGTTGCTCGTCGCCTTTTCACGCCGGATGTGCTGCTCGCGGGTCTGCAATGCGAGGCGGTAGGCGGGGTCGCCGTCGGCGTCGACCGACAGGCCGACGAGCCGCCCCGGCAGTGTGCGTGTATCGGACGCCTTCACCGCGAGGTAGCCCGCGTGCGGACCACCGAATCCCATCGGGACACCGAAACGCTGTGTCGTGCCGAAGCACGCGTCGGCGCCCTGTTCTCCGGGAGGGGTGATCAAGGTCAGTGCCAGCAGGTCGGCGCCCACCGCGACGAGCGCGCCGCGTGCGTGGGCGGCGTCGATGATCGGGGTGACGTCGTACACCCGTCCCGACGCTCCGGGTACCTGCAGGATGATCCCGAAGAAGTCGCCCTCGGGAAGGCCGTCGTCGACGAGGTTCGCCGTGACGATTTCGATGCCGAGGGGTTCTGCGCGGGTCGCGAGGACGGCGGCGGTCTGCGGGAACAGATCGGTGTCGACCGCGATCCGGTTGCTCTTCGACTTGCGGTTCGCGCGGCGTAGCAGTGTCATGGCCTCGGCTGCTGCGGTGGCCTCGTCGAGCATCGACGAGTTCGCGACCTCCATGCCGGTCAGGTCCGCGACCATGGTCTGGAAGTTCAGCAGGGCTTCGAGGCGGCCCTGGCTGATTTCGGGCTGGTACGGCGTGTACGCGGTGTACCAGGCGGGGTTCTCGATGATGTTGCGGAGCAGTACCGGCGGCGTGAGCGTGTCGTAGTAACCCTGCCCGATCATCGAGGTCGCGACGGTGTTCTTCCGGGCGAGAGCAGTCAGCTCGGCGAGAACCTCGTGTTCGGACTTCGGAGCGTCGAGGACGTCGAGCCCGTCGGAGACGGCACCGTCGCGCTCGTCGAGAATAGTCGCCGGAACGGCCCGCGCGGCGAGTGCGTCGAGCGAGTCGACGCCGATCACCTCGAGGATGCGGCGCAGGCCCGCGGTGTCGGGACCGATGTGACGGTCGGCGAAGTTCGAGGTGACATCTTCTGACATCGCAGCTCCCAGGCTGATCGGAGAGGTCCACCACCGCGCGTGGGCGCACGGGGCGTTTCCTCCCCCTCTGTCGTGAGCTCGCGGTGCGAGCGCCTGAGAGATTCGGCCCGTGGAGGGCGTTTCCCCGTGGGCGGGTGGGTGCTCCCACCGCTTTCCAGAGACGTCGTAGCTCGCACGGTCCTGTATGCCTGAGAGATTGACGGGGAGGTGCTGCTCCTTCGGCGCCCGGATCAGGTCCGGAACTCTCCCGCACGACGGCGACGCGAGCCCAAGTCTAGAACACGACGGTCTTCCGTCGACGCCGCCGCACCACCCTCGCGGGTGATCTTCGTCTAGCCGATTCGGCGGTTGATGCGACTGCGGCGCCGGGACGCCAATTCGTCTTCCGGCCGCTCTTCGACGTCGCCTCCGTCGGCACGCTCGGCGGGGAAGTCGGCGATGCTTCCGGTCAGTTCGCGCATTGCGCCGCTGACCGCGATTCCGAACACGCCCTGCCCGCCTTGGAGAAGATCGACGACCTCCTCGGGCGACGTGCATTCGTACACGGTGGTGCCGTCGGAGAACAGCGTGATCCTGGCGAGGTCGCGGACCCCGCGACTGCGCAGGTGATCGACGGCGACGCGGATGTTCTGGAGCGAGACACCGGTGTCGAGGAGTCGCTTGACGATCTTGAGAACCAGGATGTCCTTGAACGAGTAGAGCCGCTGGCTTCCCGATCCTGCCGCGCCCCGGATCGACGGGACCACGAGGTTGGTGCGGGCCCAGTAATCGAGTTGGCGGTAGCTGATTCCCGCGATCTGGCACGCGATGGGCACCCGGTAGCCGACAAGCTCGTCGGGCACCGAATCGTCGGGGAACAGCCCGGGCTGGATCTCGTCGTCGTGCGGTGTGGGTGACGAACTCGCGCGGTCGCCGGCGTCAACGGTGGAATGCTGTCCCTGCGGCCGATCTCGCACTGTGTGACTTCCTCTCGCGCGCCCTGTTGTACCTCGCAACGACCGACTGGCGGATCCCCCACCACATCCAATCGTCGAGCGCTCTCAGGCTCACCAAGTAACCCATATTCGGATTTACCCAGCGTACGCTCCGGCGTGGGGCGCGGGGCAGCAACACGCCCACCGGAAAGGCAACGTTCGACACTACTCGCGTCGGACTGTGCTGCTGCTCGAAGCGGCAACGCGTCCGTCGCCGGTCGACGAACGACCGCTCAGCCGTCCGTCGCCTTGAAGTCGTCCGGAGAGATGTTGTCGAGGAATTCCTTGAACTTCTCGACCTCGTCTTCACGCTCGTCCGGCATGACCAGTCCTGCTTCGGTGAGCACAGCTTCGTCGACGAAGACCGGCGCACCGATGCGCAAGGCTACAGCGACGGCATCGGACGGACGGCACGACACGCGCATGTCGCCGTCGAAAACAAGATCGGCAAAGAAAGTGCCTTCCTGGAGGTCGACGATGCGGACTTCCAGGAGTGCGTGACCGAATGCGTCCAGGAGATTCTTGATCAGGTCGTGCGTGAGGGGGCGGGCGGGTTCCACACCTTGCTGCTCGAGCGCGATCGCGGTCGCTTCGTTCTGGCCGATCCAGATGGGCAGGTACCGCTCCCCGTCGACCTCGCGGAGCAGTAGGACAGGCTGGTTCTGGGGTTGTTCTACTCGGATCCCCACCACTCGCATCTCGCTCATCGCGGCGCCTCCGTCCCGCTGCTCGTCAGTGGCGTACCACCCGAATCGATATTGCCTGAATTCTAGTGCGCTCCCGAACATCCGTCAGGTGCCGGCCGGCGCAGCCCGGAGCGATCAGCGGTCGAGGGCGCCCTGGACGGCGGCCTTCACCAGGCAGGTGTGGAGCGTCAACGACAGTGCGGCGAGTTCGCGCACCATCTCTTCGGCTCTCTGCCGGGCCCCGGCATCGCGCCCCTTCGCGACAGGACCCGCGATCTGGGCGACGAGTCCGGCCTCGCGGTCGGCGGCGAGCTTGAATGCGCGCAGATGCCGTACCTCGAGGCCGAACTCGGCCATTGCCTTCGCGGTGCGCGCGAGCAGCACCGCGTCGTCGTCGAAAAATCCGGCGGGTCCCGGCGTGACCAGGCCCGCCCCCACCAGTTCGGTCAGGAAAGCGACATCCACACCGGCCCGCTCGCACAGGTCGTCGCGGCTGACGCGGATCTCCCGGTCGGTGCGCAGATCCTCCGGCGAGACCTCACCGCGGGCAACTGCCAGCGGCCGCGGCCGCTTGGGCCGGGTCTCGACCGATCCCACCGTCGCAGCACCACGGTCGATCGCCTCGAGCTGTTCCTTGATCACCTTCAACGGAAGGTACTGATCCCGTTGTGCGGTGAGCACATAGCGCAGCCGTTCGCAGTCCGCGATGGAGAACCGGCGATAGCCCGACGGAGTGCGCTCCGGGCTGATCAGCCCCTCGGCCTCGAGAAATCTGATCTTCGAGATCGTGACATCCGGGAACTCGGGCCGCAATCGATCGAGCACGGACCCGATCGACATGCCGGCCGGCGCCGACTGGTGGGCTGCGGTCATCAGCTACTCGCGCCCTGCGAACCGCGAGGACCGGTCAGGAACACCAACCGGAACTTGCCGATCTGAACCTCGTCGCCGTTGGCGAGTACCGCGGAGTCGACCGGTTCCCGGTTGACGTAGGTGCCGTTGAGGCTTCCGACGTCGACCACCTGGAAGTCGCCCTCGTCCTGACGGAACTCGGCGTGCCGGCGGCTGACGGTCACATCGTCGAGGAAGATGTCGCTGTCGGGATGCCGTCCCGCCGACGTCGTCGGCTGGTCCAGCAGAAAGCGCGAACCCGCATTGGGTCCACGCTTGACGACGAGCAGCGCTGATCCGGCAGGGAGCCCTTCGACACCTGAGACGGGCGCGTCGGTCGTAGCCGTTCCGGCCCCGGCGCTTTCCACTTCGTTCAGGAAGTCGGCGCGAAACACCGAAGTCGTCTCCGCAGGAGTCTCCTCGTAGCCCGCGTTGCCGTTCTCGCTCACCGTTTCTCCTTATCCGTTCGATCGCCCGGGAACTCCCGGGCGATCGTTGAGTCGTTCGCCCCGATCAAATCGACACGGCACACGCCATATCTGACCGTACCCTGTGCGGGGGCACTGGTGCAGGTAGTCGCGGCCACGTTACATGCCGGGTCCGTCAGCTTTCCGTGATGCCGCGGTAGCCGTCCGCATCCATCGTTTTTCCGAGGGCGCCGTCGAGGTCACCTTCGGTGTCCACCTCCACCTCGACCAGCCATCCGGCTCCGTAGGGAGCGCTGTTGACCAGTTCCGGGTTGGTCTCCAGGTCGGTGTTGACCGTGGTGACCTTCGCGCTGAAGGGCGCGTACACATCCGAGACGCTCTTGGTCGATTCGACCTCACCGAAGGAGTCGCCTCCGGTCACGTCGGCACCCGGCTCGGGCAACTGCACGAAGACGACGTCGCCGAGTTGAGACTGTGCGTAGTCCGTGATCCCGATCCGCGCGGTTGTCGCTCCGGTCCTCTGCACCCATTCGTGCTCCGCCGTGTAGCGCAACTCGCCGGGGGTTTCGAACTCACTCAAGGTAGATCCTTTCGGGGGCGACGTTCCGGGCGAACGTCGGATTCACTATCCGGGCTGAGAGTATTGGCGCGGCTTGATCTCCCGCAAGGCGGGCACGTCGACCTGCGGAAACTGTTCCACGGTGAGGCTGCCGCCCGCTCGGGCCACGGCGTCGACGACACCTCCCGGGATGTTCAGTGCTGCCGCGAGGGTCGGTCCGTCACCGATGGCGGTGACCGTATAGGGCGCACGGAGCGGCGTGTCGTCGACCGTGATCGCGCCCGGCGAGCCCGTCACCCACGAATCCACCCCGATCCGTACGGTCTCGCCGCCCGCACCGGCGATCTGCATCGTGTCGGCACCCGCCGCGCGCAGTTCCTGGATCATGTCGAGCACGACCTCGGCACCGACGCCACCTCGCGGATCGTTCACCGTGAGAACGACTCCCGGGCCGGTCGCCGGAGCAGTGCCGAGCTGGATCGACAGGTCGTCGAGCCGCTCGCGTGCCTCGGCAAGAGCGGCGTCCGAGCCGTCCCGCTCGAGACTCGAGAGTGTGCGCTCGAGTGCCGTG
The DNA here is from genome assembly GCF_042730335.1 of Rhodococcus sp. NPDC060084. Lineage (NCBI taxonomy): Bacteria > Bacillati > Actinomycetota > Actinomycetes > Mycobacteriales > Nocardiaceae > Rhodococcus > Rhodococcus sp. NPDC060084. Next base: position 27,533 of record NZ_JBHWWX010000030.1, on the reverse strand, counting down.
ATCTCCTGCCGCAGCGCGGCCTCTCTTCGATTGAGGTTGTCGAGCAGGACCAGAAGATCCGCCGGGCGCGCCGAATCGAGGGTGTCGCCCGTACCGGTGTTCCTCACCTGTGTGGCAATCGCCGTGCCGAGCAGGAAGACGAGGAGTGCGGCGAGTACTGCGAAGACCGGCGCGGTCCGCTTGGGCCCCGGCTTCGCCGCCGCCGAGTCCCGGCCATCCGAGTCCCGAGCCGGTTCGACGGCGTCCGGTTGGGGGCCGTCCCGTTCGGGACCGCCGCGTGGTTCGTGTTCGCCGCCGCGTGTGTCGTCGGACATGGGTCACGCACCGAACAATCTGCGGCGCAGCGCCGAGGCGTTGCCGAAGATCCGGATACCCAGAACCACGATGACCGCGGTGGAGAGCTGCGTGCCGACGCCGAGCTGATCGCCGAGCCACACGATGAGTGCGGCGACGAGGACGTTGAACACGAACGACACCACGAACACCTTCGCGTCGAAGATGTCATCGAGGTACGCGCGGAGACCGCCGAACACCGTGTCGAGGGCGGCAACCACCGCGATGGGCAGGTACGGCTGCACGATGTCGGGAACCTGGGGGCTGAACACGATGCCGGCTGCGATCCCGATCGCGAGCGCCAGCGCCGCATACAGCGCCTGAGCATGATTGACCCGATTCACCGATTCCCCACTTCCCCTGCTGATCCGATTTTTCGCGCCGGCGCGGCCGGGAGTTCGAGTTCGTCCTCGTCGGCAAGGGTGAAACCTACCCCGTAGAGTTGCGCGATCCCCGCAATCCTCAGGTAGGCATCGCTCACGACGAACGAGGTCTGCAGCCGGCCCGGAGACCCCACCGCCGAGACTTCGTACGGAGAGAAGACCGGCTGGTTGTCCACGAGCATCGCTCCCCCGGCCTGACGGACGGTCACGCCCGGACCCACACGAACCCCGCCGACCGACACGGCCTCGGCACCCGCGGCCCACAGTGCGTTGACCACTGCCTGCAGATCCCGGTCGAAGACCGCGGCGGTCGGGCGGCCTTCTGTCTGCTGGGACGAGTCGGACAGGTTCGGGCGGGCCGCGGGATCGGTGAGGGTGACCGTCAGTCCCGGACCCCGGACCGGCAGCGCCGCGGCCGCATCCTCGGCCGCGCGCAGTTGGTCGAGCACGGTGCCGCCTTCGGTGTCGTCGGCGAAGAGAGCATCGCGGCGGTCCTGGATCGTCCGGGTCAGTTCGTCGCGACGCGCGACGAGCGCGGCGTTCCTCTCGTCGCTCGCGCGCAGAGACGCAAGGATCTCGGCGCGCGCCTGGTCGGTCCCCGCTTCTCCCGCGTTGTTCTGGGCGTACGCGGTTCCCAGTACGAGGCCGGCGAGCACGACTCCCACGACGAGCCATACCCGGGCGGTGGCGGGCGAGGTCGGTCGTCGTCCGGCGCGCCGGTCGGCGGCAGCCGCGGCGTAACCGGGGTCGAGATGGTCCTCGAGGAGAGATTTGAGAAGCGACGGCACCGGGTTGCGGCGCACGCGTTCCCACTTGCGGCTCATCCGGGCCGGCCCGTCACCGGGACCGTCCGCGCGATGGTGACGGCCTGAGCGAGATACAGGACTGCGGTCCACACATAGAGCACGGTGCCCCAGATCAGCGCGGCCCAGCCGAGCGGGCCCGTGATCGGTTCCGATGCGGGTACCGCCACCGTTGCGAGTAGGAGCGGTAACGCGAACATCAGCAGGAAGGTGGCGCCTTTACCGAGGTAGAGCACTTCCGGCGGAGGCAGTCCCCTGCGTCGGTAGACGGCGAGGGTGGGCGCGAGGACGACTTCACGCCCGATGAGGATGGCGGCGATCCACCACGGCATGATGTCGCGGGCGACGAGTGCGACGAGCGTGGTCACGACGTAGAGGCGATCGACCATCGGATCCAGGAACGCGCCGAGGCGTGAGGTCTGGTCGAGCAACCGGGCGAGCTTGCCGTCCGCCCAGTCGGTCAGGCTGCTGACGATGAGCAGGATCAGCGCCCAGGCGTCGGCGTGGACGACGAGCACCAGATACAGGAACAGCGGGACCCCGAGCAGCCGGAGAAAGCTGAGGGCGTTGGGAACGGTGAGGATGCGGTCGGCGCTGCCCGTACCGGCGCCCGTGGTCGCATCGGTCATCGTCGCGTCATCCCTTGTTCTTCGCAGTTTTCTCGGCTTCACCGTCGGTCTCTCACAGCCTTCCACATTCGTCCCGGGTCTCCGTCCGGGGCGTCAGCGCCAGGCGAAGACTGGCTGCTCGAGTCCTTCGATGCGGGTGTGCCGGCCGTGCAGTGCCACTTCCCGGAACTGGTACACCACCGCTGCCGTGGGGGCGTGGATGAGATGTCCGCGGAAGGGCCATTGGATCACGGGCTTGTCGGACTCGGGGATCGCGACGAAGCGCGGCGCGACGTCGAGTTCGGATGCGGTGACCGCGTAGAGGATGTCCACCTCGTCCGGGCTCGGGACGAGGTCGGCCATGGCGGCGCCGGACCAGACCACGAACGGCGACATGACATATCCCGATCGGGTGACGTAGTCGTCGAGGCGGCCGAGGATCGCGTCGGGCTCGAGGGCGAGGCCGAGTTCTTCGTGCAGTTCGCGAAGCGCGGCGTCCTCGGGGGTCTCGCCGTCGTCGAGACGCCCGCCCGGGAGGGCGAACTGACCCGGGTGCGCGCGGAGTCGTGCGGGTCGTTTGGTCAGCGGCATCACGGGCTCCCCGGTGCGGTCGTCGAGGACGGCGACGACCACCGCGGCATGGCGCCTGCCCTCGAGCGGCAACCGGCGTGACTCGAACGCGGCGAGTGCCGCGGTGAGATGGTCGCGGTCGAGGGGGTGTGGGGCGCTCATGCGACGACAGTAGTTGGTGGGTCGAACCAGCCGCGGCACAGCGTGTCGGGGCAAGGCGGGGTGTCCAGTAGCTCGCGATTCGGTAAATCAATCGTTTCCGTAGAGTCCGGATTTCGTCCAGGATCGACGGGTCGTTTCGCCCACACCGAGATCCGCTGCACGCCATAGTGTGTCGAAACAGAAAGGATCCGGATGACGGACACAGCCGCACCCGCAGGTCTCGACCTCGACAAGCTCGCCGCCCACCTGAGCACCGTGGGATTCGGGCAGTTCGACGGTCCCCTCTCCGCCCGGCTCATCAGCGGTGGACGTTCCAATCTCACCTACGAGCTGACGGACGGATCCCACCGGCTCGTCCTGCGCCGCCCCCCACTCGGTCACGTCCTCGCGACAGCACACGATATGGCGCGCGAACACCGCGTGCTGACCGCCCTCGCGGGAACGGCAGTGCCTGTCCCCCGGACGCACCACCTGTGCGAGGACCACGACGTGATCGGCGCGCCCTTCTATCTGATGGACCTCGTGGAGGGGACGCCCTACCGCACCGTCGAACAACTCCTCCCCCTCGGACCCGAACGGGCACGGTCGATCTCGGAACGCATGATCGACACCCTCGCAGCCCTGCACGCAGTCGACCCGGACGCGGTCGGACTGGGAGATTTCGGCCGGCCGGAAGGATTCCTCGGCCGGCAGGTGCGACGCTGGACCACCCAGCTCGAGAACTCCCGCAGCCGGGACCTGCCCGAAGCCGACGAACTGCATCGGCTGCTCGTCGCACGACTCCCCCGCGACGGTGCCGCAGGCATCGTGCACGGGGATTTCCGGCTCGACAATCTCCTCGTCGACGACCACGACGAGGTCGCCGCGGTCCTCGACTGGGAGATGGCAACGCTCGGCGACCCACTGACCGACGTGGCGCTGCTACTCGTCTACCAGCGTCTCGCGCGGCTCGACGCCGGGTTCCCCGTCTCCACGGTCTCGCAGGCGCCGGGCTTCCTGAGCGACGATGAGCTGCTCGCCCGCTACGACGCGGCCGGCGGACGCGACGTGTCCGACATGGCATTCCACCTGGCGTTGGCGTACTACAAACTCGCGGTGATCCTCGAGGGGATCTACTTCCGCTACCGGCAGGGCAAGACGGTCGGTGAAGGCTTCGACAAGATCGGCGACGGAGTCACACCACTCCTTCGCGAGGGGATCGCCGTGCTCCGCTGAACGGACACAATTGTCCCCCGGCGCCGGCCACACGACGAGCGTTCGACCTGCCGCGGAACGCTGCTGCCCCCGCGAAGTCGGCGGTACGCTGCCCGCATGTCGCACCCGATCATGTTCGACGAGAACGATCCGCTGCTCGCGCGGGTGCGCGAGCTGGCATTGGCGTTTCCCGGCGCCGGGGAGAAGATCTCACATGGCCGTCCGTTCTTCCACACGAAGACGGCGTTCGCGGTGTACGGCGGAACCGTGAAGGAGACCGGACGAAGCTACCCGCGCTCGCTCATCCTCAAGCCGGACGCCTCCGAACGGGAAGCGCTGCTTCAGGACGCGCGCACCTACCACCCCGCCTACATGGGTCCGTCGGGTTGGATCGGGTTCGACCTCGAGAGCGCCACCGTGGACTGGGGCGAGGTTGCCGAGCTGCTGGATATGTCCTTCCGCGTCACCGCCCCCGCGCGCCTGGTCCACGAGCTCGACGCCCGTCCGAAGTAGCCGGTCTCCTACGCGGAGGCTCCGGAGATGTTGACCATCCAGTTGACGCCGAATCGATCGGTGCACATCCCGAAGGAATCTCCCCACGGCGCCCGCTCGAGCGGCACGTCGATTCGGCCGCCTTCGATCAAACCGTCCCAGTAGCCGCGGAGTTCGGCCTCGTCGTCGCCGCTGAGCGAGACCGAGTGGTTCGTCCCCGGGATGTACTCCATCGCCGCCGGGGTATCGGAACCCATGAGCACGAAGCCTTCGGCGGTGGTGAGCATCGAGTGCATGACCTTGTCTTTTTCGGCAGGGTCCTCGCTCGCCTGCATCTCTCCGAACGTGGAGATCGTCAGTTCACCTCCGAACACGTCTCGGTAGAACTCCATCGCGTGACGCGCGGTGTCGCGGAAGCCGAGATACGGATTCAGTGTGGTGGGCACGGTCACCAACTCCTTCTGTGTCGGGAAATGCTCGGTCGCGGTGTGGCAGTGCCACGCCGTGACAGACCCGCGGCGTGGCACTTTCTCATCGTGACCGTCTTCCCACACTCACGACACCGCAATCGTCTTTCCGGCGTAGTCCGGCCGCTCGACGGCGTCGGCGAGGACCTCACCGACCGCACCGCGGGCCACGTGCCAACCGGCGACCTCCCCCGTGTCGGACGTCGTCGCCGTACCGGATTCCTCGTCCGTGAGATTGACCGGTTGCACGAGTGTCCAGAGGACGTCACTGCCCCGCACGAGAGCGTCCTGCTTCTCGGTGTCCGCGATCTGCGGACCGAGCAGCGCCCGGAACATCAGCGCATATCGCCGGGGCAGCTTCCCGCGGGTGTCCCCCACGCCGTACGAGGTCTGCACGACGAGGCGCCGAACGTCGTGGCGTCCCATCGCGGCCACGATGTTGCGCGTGCCGCGTGAGCGCACATCGAGAGCCGTCCCTGCCGGTCCGCGCATCCGCACACGGACGGGGTTTTCACTGATCCCGAGTGTGACCACCACCGCGTCCTGACCGCGCACCGCGACATCGACGTCCTCCGGGCGGGTGGCGTCCCCGGTGACGACCGTCGATCGACCGGCGAGATCTCCCAGTGCCGCGTCGTTCCGGACGAACACGGTCACGTCGTGACCGCGGCGGAGCAGCGCAGTCACCGCCGCCTTCCCGGAACCTCCTGTTGCACCGACCACCAGTACTTTCATGTTGTCCTCCTCGTTCGCGTCCATAGTTCTGTGTTCAAAATCCAGGCTATGGAGCCGATTCAGGACACTCCATGCCCCGGAGCCCGGGTTTCATGCCCGTTCGTCCGGTGCGACTGGACGAACGGGTCGCAAGGGCGGGATTGTGGCCCTATGACGAACGCGACCGGTGCCGCCACATATCCGTGGACGCCGGTGGATCCCCTCGGCGAAGCACTGCACCTGCTGCGGATGCGCGGGGGGTTCTACTGCCGCTCCGAGCTGAGTGCGCCGTGGGGTCTGGAGATGCCGGCGTTCGCCGACAGTTCGAGCTTCCATCTGGTCGTCTCGGGCGAAGCATGGCTCGATGTCCCCGGCTCACCGTCGGCGCGCATGCTTCCCGGCGAATTCGCGGTGGTGCCCCACGGGACGGGCCACCTGATCCGCAGCGAGCCGGACGCGCGCCGCACCGGTCGCGTCGACACGCTGCCACAGCAGATGATCGGCGATCACTATTCGGTTCTGCGGCACGGTGGGGGCGGTGACCCCACCGTGCTCGTATGCGGCATCGTCGAATTCGACCATCCGACCGCTCGGAGACTGGTGTCCTTACTGCCACCGGTCCTGCGGATCGACTCGGCGCGGGGAACCGCGTCGCAGATACTTGCGCTGATGGCGGACGAAGCGCGCCGGGTGCGGCCCGGTGGCGAGGCAGTGCTGACCCGGTTCGCCGACATCCTCGTAATCCTCGCGATCCGGAGCTGGGTCGAATCCCACCCCGCAGCACGGGACGGGTGGGTCGGGGCGCTGCAGGACCCGCAGGTGGGCCGCGCGCTCGCAGCGGTACACCACAGTCCGGAGGGACCGTGGAGTGTCGCCGGGCTGGCTCGCGAGGCATCGATGTCACGATCTGCGTTCGCAGCGCGGTTCACCGAACTCGTCGGGGAACCGCCCATGCGGTACGTCGCCCGGTGGCGGATGGAAACAGCGGCCGTGGCGTTGCACAGGGGCGCGACGGTGTCCGAACTCGCCGCGCGATCGGGATACGAATCCGAGGCTGCATTCGCGCGTGCGTTCAAGCGGGCGACGGGGACAACCCCGGGAGCGGTACGGCGGCGCGGGACTCCGTCAGCGTGAAGCCCCTCCGGTTCGAGGGAAGGGCAAGGCCGTTGTCGACGGTGTCGTCACCGAGCGCCTCTGACATGACGATCCAGGAAAGCGATCTGATCGGTCACGATCTGCTCGAAGTGCGGGTCCAGATAGGGTTCGAAGTGCGTGCAGTCATAGGACCGCACTTCACCCCGCGGGATGCGCCCCGCGATCTTCCGAGCCTTCGCATACGGGGTGACGTCGTCCTTCGTGGCGAGCTGAACCAGCGTCGGAGCAGTGATGTCGGCTGCCTTCCTCCCCGGTGAGTAGAACGGGACTCGGAGCGCGATACGAGCGGCCACATCATTCTCGGCCAGTAGTTTCTCGAACTGGTCACCGGCCATTCGCTCGACCAGGGCGTAGGCACCGGGGGAGGTCATCATCGCGAGGTCGCCGGGTATGCCGATGGACTTGACCCGATGGGGCGGGCGGCCCAGCCACGCCCCTACCTGATCGCGCACGGCCGCCACGACAAGGCGGGCGAGGAGTGTGGGGGCTTGCGCGAACGCCGAGGCTGGGCCGGTCACGTGGGGCACCTGCACGATCGCGGCAGCAAGCGCGTGATCCTGGGCGGCCAGGTCCAAGACGTGTCCACCGCCGAATGAGGATCCCCACCCGACGATGCGCGTCGTGTCGACGTTGGGCAGACTGCGGGCGTAGGCGATGGCGGCACGCCAGTCGGCGTGCTGCCGACCGATGTCGAGGATGCGGCGGGGTTGTCCTCCGCTGGCCCCCCAGTGGCGATAGTCGAACACCAGCGCGGCGTATCCGGCTTGGGCGAACCGTGCAGCGTAGGCGTCCAGTCGCAGTTCGCGGAACGCGGCGAAGCCGTGCGCCAGCACGACGACGGGCGGATTCTCGACGCCATCGGGCCGATACAGCCATGCGGCGCAGGGGGTCCCATCGGACAGGAATGTCACGTCGTGTCGGACATAGCTGTATGGGTGAGTCACGGTGTCCCCCCGGCGAGTATCTTGAATGACATTCAACACAAAGTAGCAGCGCCGTGAACGGCATCAAGGAATGGCACCTGGACCGCCCGAGGGGAACCACGCCATGGCACGCAACAAGCGCCCGCAACCCGCCGACGAGAAGCGCGCAGAAATCGTGGCGGCCGCCCGGCGGCTGTTCGTCGAGGATGGCTACGACGCCACGTCGATGAGCCGACTCGCCAAGGAAGCCGAGGTGGCCCCGAACACTATCTACTGGTACTTCGGAAACAAGGACGACGTCTTGATCGCAGTTCTCACAGCGGTCATGGCCGACGTGTGGCCGCGCTACCAGGACGTCGCCGCCGAACCCATTGCCGCCCGGTTGCTTTGGGTGGTCGGACAACTCACGGACATGAGTCACCTGGTGACGACGGTGCACGCCCGCGTCGAGCACTCTCCGGCCGTCGCCGAATGGCATCAGAATTTCCATGCGATCACCGGAAGTCTGTTCCGCTACGAGCTCGAGAAGGCCGGAGTCGCCGCCCCCACCGTGGACGCCGAAGTGATGATCGGAATTTTCACCATCGAAGGACTCCTCGCGCACCATCAGAACGAATCTCAGCAACGCACCATCTGCGATGCTCTGGCTTCGCGCTGGACACTGACGTAGTTGCGCCGGAAATGGGCTCTCGGAGCTCCACGAGACCCGTTCGAGGACTATGCGCCACTCGGCAGCGATCCGCGCTGAATCAGGGCTCGAACGCAGTAGAGGCGGTCTCGGATTTCTCCGAAACCGCCTCTGACATGCTGTTCCTCGGTCGGGCTGACAGGATTTGAACCTGCGACCACTTGACCCCCAGTCAAGTGCGCTACCAAGCTGCGCCACAGCCCGTCCCGCGCTCTCTCGAACGCTCGTTGAGATTACAACAGGGACGGCGGGAAACGCTAATCGCCTGGTCAGGGCACTGTGACCGTCACGGGGTCATGGGCGCGGACCGCTCACTTGCGACGGTCACGCTTCTCCCGGACGCGAACCGAGACACGAACCGGGCTGCCGTCGAAGTTGAACTCCTCACGCAGCTTCCGTTCGATGAACCGGCGGTAACCGGCCTCGAGGAATCCGGTGGTGAACAACACGAAGGTCGGCGGGCGCGTCGCGGCCTGCGTCGCGAACATCACACGCGGCAACCGGCCACCGCGCATCGGCGGAGGCGTCGCGGCCACGATCTCCTTGAGCCAATTGTTGAGACGTCCGGTGGAGATGCGCTTGTCCCACGACTCGAGCGCCGTCTCCATGGCCGGGACGAGACGCTGCACCGAGCGGCCCGTCTTGGCGGAGATGTTGACGCGCGCTGCCCACGGCACCCGCGACAGGTCGCGTTCGATCTCGCGACCGAGTTCGTAGCGACGGTCCTCGTCGACGAGATCCCACTTGTTGAACGCGATCACGAGCGCCCGGCCCGATTCCACGACCATCGTGATGACACGCTGATCCTGCTCGGTGATGGGCTGGGACGCGTCGATCAGCAACACCGCGACCTCCGCGGCCTCGATCGCCGCGCGCGTCCGCAGCGACGCGTAGAACTCGGCGCCCGACGCATGCGTGACACGCTTGCGCAGGCCCGCCGTGTCCACGAACCGCCACGGCTTGCCGCCGAGCTCGACGAGCGAGTCGACGGGGTCGACGGTGGTGCCCGCTACGTCGTGCACCACCGAACGCTCGTCGCCGGCGAGCTTGTTGAGCAGGCTCGACTTGCCGACGTTCGGCTTACCGACCAGTGCGACGCGGCGAGGTCCTCCCCCGCCGGTGCCTTCACGCGGCGTCGCGGGCAGTTTCTCGAGCAGGTCGTCGAGCAGGTCGCCCGTGCCGCGTCCGTGGGTGGCGGACACCGAATAGGGCTGACCGAGCCCGAGCGACCACAGGGCGGCGGCTTCGGCTTCGACGCGGTCGTCGTCGACCTTGTTCGCGACGAGCAGCACCGGGGTCTTCGAGCGCCGCAGCACCTTCGCGACAGCCTCGTCGACGTTGGTCGCACCGACCGTCGCGTCCACGACGACGAGAATCGCGTCGGCGGTACGCATCGCGACCTCGGCCTGCTGCGCCACGGACTGCATCATGCCCTTGGCGTCGGGCTCCCAGCCGCCGGTGTCCTGCACCATGAATCGGCGCCCTGCCCACGTCGCCTCGTACGAGACGCGGTCGCGGGTGACTCCGGGCACATCCTCGACGACCGCCTCGCGGCGACCGATGATGCGGTTGACCAGAGTCGATTTGCCGACGTTGGGCCGGCCGACGACCGCGACGGTCGGAACCGGCACGAACTCTTCGAAGGCGTCACCGTCGGTGAGGTCGATATCCCAGTCGGTTTCTTCCGACCATGTGCCGTCTCCGGCGAATTCTGTGGTGACGTCGTCGCTCACAGCGTCGCTCCCGTCTGCTCGGTGACCACCGCGACCAGCGCGGCAACCACCTCGTCGATGTTCATATCGCTGGTGTCCACGACGACCGCGTCGTCCGCCGCGCGCAGCGGTGAGACCGCGCGGGTGGAGTCGAGGTGGTCGCGGCGTTGTACCGCCGCGAGCACAGCCTCGTAGTCGTCGCCGCGTCCCTGGGCGATGTTCTGGTTGTTGCGCCGGTGGGCGCGGGCCTCCGGAGAGGCGGTGAGATAGATCTTCACGTCCGAGTCGGGGAACACGACGGTGCCGATGTCACGTCCCTCGACGACGACACGTCCCGCGGCGCGTCCGAGTCGCCGCTGTGCCTCGACGAGGAGCGTGCGCACCTCGGGCACTGCGGAGACTGCGGACACCGCAGCGGTGACCTCCCCGCTGCGGATGACCTCGCGGACGTCCTCACCGTCGAGGCGGATGTCCTCGACTGCCGGATCGGTGCCGATGGACCAGGGCAGACCTGCGGTGACCGCCGCGATGGCGGCCGGGTCCGTCAGATCGGTGCCGCGACGCAGCGCGTGCAGGGTCGCGATCCGGTACATGGCCCCGGTGTCGAGGTATGCCGCCTTCAGGTGCTTCGCCAGGCGCTTGGACACGGTGGATTTTCCGGTCCCGGACGGTCCGTCCATCGCAACGATCAGCGGGCCCTCCCCGGCGAGCGGGGCGGAGCCGGTCACAGGCCGACCGCCTCGTACAGTCCGCCGACTTCCTTGCGTCCGAGCACACGGAGAGTGCCGGGCCGCTGATCACCGAGCGCGACCGCACCGATGTTGGTGCGCACCAGGCGGATCACCGGGTGACCCACCGCGTCGAGCAGGCGGCGGACGATGTGCTTGCGGCCCTCGTGCAATTCGAGACGCACGCGGGACTGGCCGTTGAAGACTTCGAGCAGTGCGAACTGGTCCACCGAGGCGGGGCCGTCGTCCAGCTCGATGCCTTCCTTGAGCTTCTTGCCGACGCCGCGCGGCAACTCGCCCTTGACGGTCGCCAGGTACGTCTTGGTGACCTCGAACGACGGGTGCATGAGCCGGTGAGCGAGCTCACCGTCGTTGGTGAGCAGCAGCAGACCTTCGGTGTCCGCGTCGAGCCGGCCCACGTGGAAGAGCCGCTGACCGGCAGCGATGCGTTCGGAGACGATATCGCCGACGCACGGGCGGCCGAGATCGTCGGACATCGTGGACTGCCATCCGCGCGGCTTGTTGAGCACGAGATGCACGAGGTCCTTCTTCACGACCACGCGCGTTCCGTCCACACGGATGACCGTGTTCTCCGGGTCGACGCGAAGGCCCTGTTCGACCACGATCTTGCCGTCGACCTCGACGCGACCGGCATCGATGAGTTCTTCGGCGGCCCGGCGTGAGGCGACACCGGCCTGAGCGAGCACCTTCTGCAGGCGCACGCCCTCACCTGCGGGAAGCTGGGTGGGGCCGGCATCGCTGTGCTGGTGCCGCGCGGGCTTCGCGTTGCTGATCGTCGGGTTGGGCACGGGCCGCTTGGCCGCCGGTTTCGGCGCGGCCGGACGGCCGCGCTTGTTCAGCGTGGCGCCCTTGCGGTGGGGCTTCTTCCCGGCGTCCGGCGTCGAGGTTTCTGCCCGTCGATCCGGACGAGCGTCGGTGCGGCGATCGGGACGAGAGTCCGTACGTCCCTCAGCCCGATCGGGACGAGAGTCCGTACGACGATCGGGACGGGCGTCGTTCCGGTGTTCGGGACGGCCTTCGGTACGACGGTCGGTCCGGTGGTCCGAACGGCCCTCGGTACGGCGATCGGGACGGCCCTCCGTACGACGATCCGTCCGGTACTCGGGACGACCTTCGGTACGACGATCGGTCCGATGGTCCGACCGACCTTCGGTACGACGATCGGTCCGATGGTCCGAGCGACCTTCGGTACGACGATCGGGACGGCCTTCCGTACGACGATCCGTCCGGAAATCCGAACGACCCTCGGTACGACGATCCGAACGGAAATCCGAACGACCCTCCGTACGACGATCGGTCCGGTGATCCGAACGACCTTCGGTACGACGATCGGGACGGCCTTCCGTACGACGATCCGAACGGAAATCCGAACGACCCTCAGTACGGCGATCGGGACGCCCCTCCGTACGACGATCCGTCCGGAAATCCGAGCGACCTTCGGTACGGCGGTCGGGGCGGGAGTCGGTGCGACGATCGGGACGAGCGTCCGTCCGATTGTCGGAGCGCTGAGCGCGAGGATTCTGAGCCTTCGCGGCGCGGGGGTTACTACGATTGCGGTCCGGTGTGCCATCACGGCGAGCGGGTGTATTCACTTGATTCCTGTCAATTCTCTGGATCGAACTCCGCGGGCGAGAGTGTCTCGGGACGCGCGTTCTTTCCCATTCTCTCAAATCGTGGGTCCGACTCGAGACTCTCAGAGATGTCATCGATCACATCGACGTCCGGAAGCAGGGGTCCGACGGGCGGGAGATCCTGCAACGACGCCAGCCCGAGCCGTTCCAGGAACAGATCCGTCGTGACGTAGAGCGTGCCGCCGGTCTCGCGGTCCGTCCCCGCCTCGGCGATGAGATCCCGGGCGAGCAGGGTGCGCATCACGCCGTCGACATTGACGCCGCGCACCGCACTGACCCGGCTACGTGTCACCGGCTGCCGGTATGCGACGACGGCCAGCGTTTCCAGGGCCGCGCGGGTGAGCTTCGTGCGTGCGCCACTTTGCAGCAGTTTCTCGACGTACGGTGCGAAGTCGCGGCGTGTGTAGAAGCGCCAGCCGTCCCCCGCGATCCGCAGGTCGATGCCGGAGCCGCGCGCGGTGAGACTGTGCGCGAGGCCGCGCAGTGCGGTCTCCGCACGTTCGGTGGTGATTCCGATGGCGGCGGCGAGTTGTTCGGTGGGTGCCGGGGTGTCGACCACGAGCAGCAACGCTTCGAGCGCGGCAACGAGTTCGTCGTCGGCCATCTCGAGCAGTTCCGCGTCCCAGGCCCGCTCGTCGGCGGTACCGGCGGCATCCGCGACGTGGTCCTGGCTCATCCGTAGTCCTCCTCGAAGTCGATGGCGGCGTCGTCGTTCTCCCCGGTCCACGCCACCTGCAACGGTCCCAACGGGTCGGGTTGCTCGAACGTGACGGCACGTTCCCGGTAGAGCTCGAGCAGCGCAAGGAACCGGGCGACGATCTGGAGTCCGTGCTCGCACTCGGAAATCAGTTCGTCGAACCCTACCCAGACCCCGGCGCCGCGTTGTTCCAGGACCGCGAGAATCAGAGCCGCTTGCTCGGGTACCGACACGGTCGGCACGTGCAGGTGGTCGAGACCGACCGTGGGAACCGGCTTGGGCCGGAACGCGGCAGCCGCGATCTCCGCGAAGCGCTGGGCGTCGACGCCGAGAACGACGTCGGGCACCAGGTTCTCGAAGCATTCTTCGAGGGAGACCGCGCGCGGGTAGCGGCGCAGGGCGGCACTTTCGAGAGCGGCGAACTGCTCGGCGACGAGTTTGTAGGCCCGGTACTGAAGGAGCCGCGCGAACAGCAAGTCGCGGGCTTCGAGGAGGGCGAGGTCTTCGGGATCGTCGACGTCGCCGGACGGAAGCAGCCGCGCCGCTTTGAGATCGAGCAGGGTCGCCGCGACGACGAGAAACTCCGTGGTCTGATCGAGACCCATTTCGGATCCGAGCCGGCGGGTGTAGGAGATGAATTCGTCGGTGACCTCATGGAGCGCTACTTCGGTTACGTCGAGGCGGCGTTGGGAGATCAGGCTGAGCAGCAGATCGAAGGGGCCTTCGAAGTTGCGGAGGCTGAGGTGGAAACCGGCGGGCCTGTCCGGCTCCGCGGCGACCGGCGCCGAGGTCTCCGCGATCGCTGGTGAATTCGTGGTGTCCGGGGCAGCCGGGATTTCCGGGGCGCCCGGCGTGAGATTCCGGTCGACGGTCTCCGGAAGAGTGGCTTTCGGAGGAGCCGTGTCCGGGGTGGCGGTGTACACGGATCAGCGGCCGGTCCGGTGGATCACTTCTCGCGCCAGGCCCCGATAGGCCTCCGCGCCGGCGGAGGTTGGAGCCCACCGCGTGATCGGTTCGCCCGCGACGCTGGTCTCGGGGAATTTCACGGTGCGGTTGATGACGGCGTCGTAGACCAGATCCCCGAACACCTCGACGACGCGCGACATCACTTCGCGGCCGTGCAGGGTGCGCGAGTCGTACATGGTCACGAGAATCCCCGCCACCGTCAGTTTCGGGTTGAGCCGGTCCCGGACCTTGGCGACCGTGTCGTTGAGCAGCGCGAGCCCGCGGAGACTGAAGAATTCGCATTCCATCGGGATGAGCACCGAGTCGGCGCAGGCCAGCGCGTTGACGGTGAGAAGCCCGAGCGAGGGCTGGCAATCGACGAGTATGTAGTCGTAGCGGTCGAGCAGAGGGTAGAGAGCGCGTCCGAGTGCCTGTTCGCGTCCGACTTCGGAGACGAGTTGGATCTCGGCGGCCGACAGGTCGATGTTGCTGGGCAGAAGATCGAGGTCCTCGACACGTGTGTGAACGAGGACGTCGTCGGCGGTGACCCGCGGGTCGACGAGAACGTTGTGCACCGTCATGTCGAGGTCGTGGTGGGCGACACCGAGACCGGCCGACAGCGCACCTTGGGGGTCGAGATCGACGAGGAGCACGCGGCGGCCGCACTCGGCGAGTGATGCGCCGAGGTTGATGGTGGAGGTGGTTTTGCCGACCCCACCCTTCTGGTTGCACATCGCGATGATCTTCGCGGGACCGTGGGACGAGAGCGGGGCAGGTTCGGGTATCGACCGGCGCGGCCGTCCCGTAGGTCCGAGTTCGACATCGGCGACCGGCGGTGCGGACTCCGCGTCCCGCGATCCGGTGGCCGCGAGCGCCCATGCGGGTGTCCGGGTCTGTGTGGTTTCCGTGGCGGGTGGCTGAGGTGTGCCCACGTTCGGTACTCCCCCTGTCTGGCGACCCGGTCTCTGTCTCACCGGAGTCTGTCTGTCACCGGAGCCATGGTCCGGCGGCCGTTCCGTTACACGAACGCTACCGCCTCGTGCCCCCGTTTACCGCACGGACACGCGCCGCTACGCGGTGTAACTCATCTCGCGCGCGGATGCGCGCCGGCCCACACCTCGCGCAGCGCACCCACTGTGACCAGCGTGTATATCTGAGTGGTCGTCACAGAAGCATGCCCCAGTAACTCCTGTACCACCCGTACGTCGGCGCCGCCGTCGAGGAGATGCGTCGCGAAGGAGTGGCGCAGGGTGTGAGGGGAGACACTCGAGTCGATTCCGGCTCGGTCCGCGGCGGCTCGCAGCACCGTCCAGGCGCTCTGCCGGGAGAGCCGGCCGCCGCGCGCGTTGAGGAACAGCGCGGGCGTGTGTCCGCCGGCGAGGGCGGGTCTGCCCCGTACGAGATAGGCGTCGAGCGCGGCGAGTGCGGGTCGCCCGACGGGAACGAGGCGCTGTTTTCCTCCCTTGCCTCGCAGCAGCACGGCACGCGACTCGGTGTCGATGTCGTCGATGTCGAGCCCTACGGCTTCGGAGATCCGCGCTCCGGTGGAGTACAGCACTTCGAGCAGCGCACGGTCACGCAGGCCGCGCGCGCCGTCCGCTTCCCCTCCGACGGCGTCGAGGAGCGCGGTGACCTGGTCGACGGTGAGCGACTTCGGCAGTCGCCTGCCCTGGCTCGGCGGGGTGACGGACCGCGCGACGTCCACCGGGGTGTGGCCTTCCGCGGCGGCGAACCGGTGGAGGCCGCGAACCGCGATCAGTGCGCGGGCTACCGAACCGGCAGCGAGCGCAGGACGGCCGGCTTCGGGGTCGCCGCGGCGGAGCGCGACCCCGAAATCGGCGATGTGCTGTTCCTCGACATCGGCGAGCTCACCGACCCCGCGCTCCGCGAGGTAGTCGAGGTATCGGGTCAGGTCCCGCCGGTAGGCCGTGATCGTGTTGCGGGCAGCACCGCGTTCGACGGTGAGGTGATCGAGATAGGCGTCGAGGTGTCGTGCGAGCACGCCCTCTAGGTTCTCACTGTTCGGCGCGAGTGCGGGCGAACGCGGTCGGCCGGTCCGGCCATGCCGCGTCCGGGGCGCGGAGGAACGCTCCCCCGGTGGCGCGAGTGGCGGCGAACGCCAGGATGCCCGAGACCGCCGTGGCATTGACGATCTCTCCGCGCAACGCCATCGCGACGGCCTCGTCGAGAGGGACGAATTCCACCTCGAGGTCCGCCTCTTCGTGGACAGGGTCGGGGCGGTCGACCGAGGTGAGACCGCGTGCGGCGAAGACACGGACCGCCTCGTCGGTGAATCCGGGCGACAGCGCGATGTCGACGAGGACTTCCCATTCGGCGGCGGCAAGTCCGGTCTCTTCGGCGAGTTCGCGGCGTGCCGTATCGAGGGGGTCCTCACCGGGGGCGTCGAGCAGGCCGGCGGGTAGCTCCCACAGCCGCCGGCCGAGCGGATGGCGGTATTGATGGACGAGCACAACCCGGTCGTGGGCGTCGACGGCCACCACGGCCACGGCGCCGTGGTGCTCGACGACTTCCCGTTCGGCGGTCTGCCCGCCGGGCATGACCACCTCGTCGACGCGCAGCGACACGATGGCGCCGGTGTAGATCCGTCTGCTGGACCGGGTGCTGAATTCGTGTCGCTGCGCCATCGATCTACTCGGCGTCGCCGGAGCCGGACGCGGACGTGACCGGCTCGGCGGCGGACGGGTCACCGCCGTGGACGTCGACGGGCAGCCGTTCGGCGGCCTTGTACTGCAGTGCGGCGGCGATCAGCCCGGCGAAGAGCGGGTGCGGGCGGGTCGGGCGGCTTTTCAGTTCGGGGTGCGCCTGGGTTGCCACGAAGTAGGGGTGGGTGCTCGCGGGGTATTCGACGAACTCCACCAGGCGGCCGTCGGGCGAGGTGCCCGAGAACACCAGTCCCGACTTCGCGATCTCGTCGCGGTAGGCGTTGTTGACCTCGAACCGGTGACGGTGCCGTTCGGAGACGTGCTCGGAGCCGTACGCCTTGGCGACGACCGAGCCCTTCTTCAGCGTGGCCGGGTAGGCGCCGAGCCGCATCGTGCCACCGAGATCGGCTTCGCCGGCGACGGCCTGTTCCTGGTCGGCCATCGTCGAGATCACCGGTGCTGTGGTGTCGGGATCGAACTCGGTGGAGGAGGCATCGGTGATTCCCACGGACCGGGCGGCTTCGATGACGACGCCCTGCAGGCCGAGGCACAGGCCGAGCAGCGGGATCTTGCGGATACGGGCGAAGCGGATCGCGCCGAGCTTGCCTTCGATGCCGCGGATACCGAATCCGCCGGGGATCAGCACGGCGTCGACGTCACCGAGGTGCTTTTCGGCGCCGGCTTCGGTTTCGCATTCGTCGGAGGCGACCCAGCGGATCTTCACCTTGGCGCGGTGCGCGAATCCACCGGCGCGCAGCGCTTCGGTCACCGACAGGTAGGCGTCGGGCAGGTCGATGTACTTGCCGACCAGTGCGACCTCGACGGTCTCGCGAGGGTTGTGCACCCGCTCGAGCAGGTCACCCCACACCGTCCAGTCGACGTCGCGGAACGGCAGGCCGAGCTGACGCACGACGTAGGCGTCGAGGCCCTCGCTGTGGAGCACCTTCGGGATGTCGTAGATGCTCGGGGCGTCGGGGCACGAGATGCACCCGGCGAGGTCGACGTCGCACATCAAGGAGATCTTGGCCTTGAGCGTGGCCGGCACGTCGCGGTCGCACCGCAGGACGAGAGCGTCGGGCTGGATGCCGATGTTGCGCAACGCCGCGACCGAGTGCTGGGTCGGCTTGGTCTTCAGTTCGCCGGACGGGCCGAGGTACGGCACCAGCGACACGTGGAGGAAGAAGCAGTTGTCGCGGCCGACCTCGTGACGGACCTGGCGTGCGGCCTCGAGGAACGGCTGGGATTCGATGTCACCGACCGTGCCACCGATTTCGGTGATCACGACGTCGGGGATCTGGCCCTCGTTGTCGGGTGCGGCCATCGCGAGGATGCGCCGTTTGATCTCGTCGGTGATGTGCGGGATCACCTGCACGGTGTCGCCGAGATACTCTCCGCGGCGTTCCTTCGCGATGACCGTCGAATACACCTGGCCGGTGGTGACATTCGCATCGGCGCTGAGATCGCGATCGAGAAAACGTTCGTAGTGGCCGACGTCGAGGTCGGTCTCGGCGCCGTCCTCGGTGACGAAGACCTCACCGTGCTGGAACGGATTCATGGTGCCGGGATCGACGTTGAGGTACGGGTCCAGTTTCTGCATCGTGACCCGCATCCCGCGGGCGGTGAGCAGCGCTCCGAGGCTCGACGCGGTGAGACCTTTGCCGAGCGAGGACGCGACGCCCCCGCTGACGAAGATGTGCTTGGTAGCGGTACGCGAATGGCGTGACTGTGGCAAAAGAGCTCCCGTGACGTCAGGTGCAGGGCTTTTGGACTGATGTGATGCAGCTGGGGCCTGCCGACCCACGGAACTTCACGGTAACACCTTCTGCGTCCGGGGCGTACTCGACTCGCCTGTATCGCCCTCCGGTGCTGTGGACGTCACATTTCCCGGGCGGTTGGAGCACGCGCACCGGGGCGGACGGGTGCGCTCAGCGCGCCGCGGAACCGACGGTGACGCCGCTCGCTCCGGGACCGGTGCCGTAGCGTCCGGCGCCTCCGTCGAGCTGTTCCCGGACCGCGAGAATTGTGGTGATCCGGCCGGCTTCCCGATCGAGATTGTCGACGGTGGACAGCCCTGAGGACAGTGCCGCGTCGGCACGCACCACGGCGACGGGGCCGTTTCCGGCTGCAGCGCCCGGCCGACCGGCGAGGACGGCGCCGGCTCCGCGCGCGTCGACAGCGGCGGCGAAGCGGGCCACGAGCGCCCCGCGGTTTCCGCCGGCGGTATCGCTCCCGGTAGGGGGTTCTCCGGTGACGACGAGCGCCGTCTGCGCCGGTTCGGCCTCTCCGTCGTCGTAGCCGATGAAGCCGCCGCTGCGCAGAGTGGTCAGGGCCAGTGCGCGTTCCTCCGGTGTGCCGCGAGCCTCACCGGTGGCCGGGTCGACCAGCAGCACTGCGCCGAGAAGGTCCCCGGCGAGGCTGCCCGGATCGATGGCGCCGGTCTGCAGCTCCACCCCGGCGGGGATGACGTTGGTGACGGTGGTGCGAAGTTGGTCGGCTCCGGACGCGCCGACGAAGGACTCGGTGAGCGCGAGCCGGCCGGTGACCCTGCCTCCGGCGTCCCCCACCGTGCGTACGAGTGCGTCGACGTCGGCGGGATCGGCGTCCGGGGTGGTGACGACGAGGACGGTGCGGTCGGTGAGGACATCGCGCACCACGCGCGGCGCGACGGTGGCGTCGAATCCGTCGGCGGCGACGAGTTGTCCGCCGAGCCGGGCGGCACGGTCCTCGGCCTCCTGCAGTTCGCGCCGCATCTCGGACTTGTCGTCGCGCAGGCCGGAGACCACGCTGCCCGACAGCAGTCCCGATCCGAGCACGATGCCGAGCGCCAGGGCCAGGAACACGGCCACCAGCGAGACGGCGTGGTGACGCAGCGAGATCACGCGCGCAGGCCCCGGACCCAGTCGACGGCGCTGTCCCACCATTCCTGGGCCAGGGCGACGACATCGCCCCCGAGATTGGAGACGACCAGGGCCGCGATGATCGCGATCAGCGCCGCGAAGATCAACAAGGCGATGATGCCGCCGGAGACGCGGCTGCGGTACAGGGTGGCGACAGCTTTGGCGTCGACGAGTTTCGGTCCGACCTTGAGGCGCGTCATGACCGCCGACGGGTTGGTGTCGCGGCGTCCCTGGTCGAAGAACTCGTCGAGCGAGACGGTGCTGCCCACGGTGACCACGAGCGCGGCGCCGTGATGGTCGACGAGCAGCAGCGCGAGGTCGGTGGGCGTTCCGGCCGCCGGGAAGGTCATCGCGCCGATACCGAGGTCCTGAATGCGTTCGAGTCCGGGAGCATGGCCGTCCGGGTCGGCGGGCAGCACGACTTCGGCACCGGATTTGAGGGTCGCCGTGCCGATCCCGTCCGGATCACCGACGATCAGATCAGGCCGGTATCCGGCTTTGGTGAGCGCGTCCGCACCCGGTCCGACGCCGACGAGAATCGGCGAATATTCCTTGATGAAGGGCTTGAGGTCCTTGAGGTCCTGGACGTGGCCGGGCCCATCGGACACCACCACGACGTGCCGGTCGCGCAGGTCGAGGTCGATCTCCGGGATGCCGACGCCGTCGATGAGCAGCGGGCTTTCTGACCTGATGAACTCGATGGTGTTGCCGGAAAACGCTTCGAGATGGTCGACGAGACCCGTCTTGGCTTCGATCATCCGATCGGAGATCTCGGCCTCGGTCTGTTCGTCGCCCTGCACCAGCAGTCGCTCGCCGGCGTATACGCCACCCTCGTAGAGCCGGACTTTGGCGCCGTCCTTGATCTTCTTGAATGTCTCGGCGCCGGTGTTGTCGACGAGGAGGATGCCGTTGGCGACGATCACCTCGGGCCCCAGATTCGGGTACCGGCCCGAAATCGAGGCCGATGCATTGACTACGGCCGACACGCCTGCTTCGACGAGAGCGTCGGCGGTGACACGATCGAGGTCGAGCGCGTCGAGGACCACCACGTCGCCGGGACCGACCCGACGCAACAGCTTCGCGGAGTTCGTATCGACCCTCGCGATACCGCTGACTCCGGGCAACGTTTCGTTGGTACGTGACAGCAGCGCCGGCATCTTCATGGCAAAGATGATGCTCCGGAGTTCCGGTCAGTTATCGGAGGCGCGCCGAGACGACGCCGCGACGCCGCATCGACGGCCCGATCACTGTGCCCGCTCGGCGTGCGCGACGGCGAGCAACTCCTCGGCGTGGGCGCGACCGGTCTCGGTGTCGTCGAGTCCCGCGAGCATCCGGGCGAGTTCGGCGACACGTTCGGCGTCCGACAACATCCGCACGCCGCTGCTCACCACCCCGGCGCGATCGTCCACCTTGTCCACCACCAGGTGCGTGTCGGCGAACGCGGCGACCTGCGGGAGGTGTGTGACGACGATGACCTGATGGGTCCGGGACAACCGAGCCAGCCGACGGCCGATCTCGACAGCGGCGCGGCCTCCGACGCCGGCGTCGACCTCGTCGAAGACCATGGTCGCGCCACGCTCGGATCCGGCGAGGACCACCTCGAGCGCGAGCATCACCCGCGAGAGCTCGCCGCCGGACGCGCTGCGCGCCAGGGGAAGAGCCGGAGCGCCGCCGTGCGCGGCAAGCCGGAACTCCACCTCGTCGACGCCGGACTCACCGGCGTGCAGGACGCGATCGCCGATCGGCAGCGGCGCGGAATCTGCCGCCGCGGCCTGCTGTTCGCGGATCTGTACCTCGAGCACCGCGCGGCCCATCGCCAGTCCGGCGAGTTCTTTGCTCACCGCTTTCGCCAGCTTCCCCGCCACCTTCTGGCGTGCCGCCGACAGTGCCGTCGCGGCCTCCGCGGTGGCGGCGGCTTCGGCGTCGACCTCGGCGGCGAGTTTGTCGAGGGCCTCGGCGGACACATCGAGACCCGAGAGTCGTTCTCGTGCGCTGCGCGCCCACTCGAGTACTCCGTCGACGTCCGCCGCGTATTTCCGGGTGAGGGTTTTCAGTTCGGCCTGCCGGGTGAGCAGGGTCTCGAGCGCACCCGGGTCGGAGGGAAGATCCCCCAGGTAGCCCGACAGATCGCCGGCCACGTCGGTGACCACCGCGATGGCGTCGTCCAAGCGCGGCCCGAGGTCACGAAGGGCCGGGTCGTCGCTGCCGTCGACGCGCGAGCGTGCCTCACCCAGCAAGTCGAGTGCGGAGCGGGCTTCGTCACCGTCGGCGGCGTCCTGTCCGGCGAGCACCGCGTGCGCGCCCATCGCTGCCTCGCGGAGGGAATCGAGATCGGACAGACGACGGACGTCGTCGACGAGCCGGGCGTCCTCCCCCGGCTCCGGATCGACGCGCTCGATCTCGTCGAGTCCGTACTGGAGACGGTCGGCTTCCTGCGCCAGCTCCCGCGACCGCTCGGTACGTTCGTGCCATTCGGCGCGGGCGTCGAGCCACCGGCGCCGGTGCGTGCGATACCGGTCGAGCAGCGGAGCGATCGCCTTGCCGCCGAACCGATCCAGCGCGGACCGCTGTTCGCCCGGGCGGAGCAGGCGCAATTGGTCGTTCTGCCCGTGCACGGTGAGCAGCGGGTCGGTGAATTCGGAGAGCACACCCACCGGGACGCTGCGTCCCCCGAGGTGGGCGCGGGACCGGCCGTCGCTGCCCACGCTGCGGACGGCGATGATGCTGCCGTCCTCGTCGCGTTGCGCGCCGGCGGCCTCGAGAAGCCGGGCGACTTCTTTTTCGACATGACTGGCACCGTCGTCGACGCTGAAGCGTCCCTCGACCACGGCACGGTTCGCGCCGACGCGGACCCGTGTCGCGTCCGCCCGAACCCCGGACAGCAGGTGCAGGCTCGTGACCACCATGGTCTTGCCGGCACCCGTCTCGCCGGTCAGCACGGTGAGACCACCGTGGAACCGGGCGCTCGCCTCGGAGATGACGCCCAGGTTGTCGATCCTGATCTCAGCGAGCATCTCAGAGCTTCCTTCCCCGCCAGCCCTTCACCGGAAGTTCGAACTTTCGCACCATTCGGTCTGCGAACGGTGCCGAATCCAGCCGTACCCAGCGCACCGGGTGCCGGCCGCGCACGACGTCGAGGCGTCCGCCCGCGGGCAGTTCGAGCGTGCGCCGGCCGTCGCAGAACACCACCCCGTCGTGACCACCCGCGAGGGTTTCGACGGCGATGATCGATTCGGGGCTCGTCACCAGCGGGCGCGCGAACAGCGCGTGTGCGTTGCTCGGGATCACCAGCAGTGCCTCGAGTTCCGGCCACACCACAGGACCGCCCGCGGAGAACGCGTAGGCGGTCGAACCCGTGGGGGTTGCGATGAGGACCCCGTCGCAACCGAACGACGAGACCGGCCTGCCGTCGACCTCGAGCACGACTTCGAGCACCCCGAGCCGGGATTTGTTCTCGAGGCTCGCCTCGTTCAGCGCCCAGCCGCGGTCGACAATCCTGTCGTCGACGCGGATGGTCACATCCAGAGTCATTCGTTCTTCGATGCGGTATTCGCGGTGGGCGACCTGATGCAACGCGTCTTCGAGGTGTTCGGCTTCCGCCTCGGCAAGGAACCCGATTCGTCCGAGGTTGATGCCCAGCACAGGGACCGACGCATACTGTGCGAGTTCGGCAGCGCGGAGGAAACTTCCGTCCCCGCCCAGCACGATGACCATCTCGCAGCCTGCGGCGGCGTCGGGACCGGGTTCGACGATGCGAATGAAACTGCCCGGGATCGCGAGAACTCCCAGCCCGTTGCTACCTGCCTCGTCCTCGAGTACCCGTAGACCGATGCCCGCCTCGCCCAGAACCTTGGCGACCCGCAGGGCAGTGGTGGCGATCTCGTCGCGACCCGCATGCGAGACGAGCAAGATCTCGCGTTCGGTGCCTCCGGGACCCGTCGGCGCCGGGGTGCCCGGGTTCGGCTGCGCCGGCCCTGTTGTCCCCGGGTTCGGCTGCGCCGGCCCTGTTGTCACTGTGGTCCTTCCTGTACCGCGCGGTGGACGAGATCGATCACGTTTGGGTCCAGGTCCTCGGCGCCCGGCTCTCCGGCCCGCAGCCAGAGGAAGTACTCCACGTTTCCCGACGGACCCGGTAGCGGGCTCGCGACCACTCCCCGGGTGCGGAGCCCCGCTCGCTGGGCCTCGCGTGCCACGTCGAGCACCGCTTCGGCCCGGAGTTCGGGGTCTCGCACGACGCCGCCGCTGCCGACCCGGTCCTTGCCGACTTCGAACTGGGGTTTCACCATCGGAAGCAGGTCGGCGCCGGGAGCCGCGCAACGCACGAACGCGGGCAACACCAGCTTCAGAGAGATGAACGACAGATCCGCCACCACCAATTCGACCGGTCCTCCGATGAGATCCGCGTCGATGGTACGCACATTTGTTCGATCGATGACGTGGACACGCGGGTCGGATTGCAGTCTCCAGACGAGCTGCCCGTACCCCACGTCCACGGCGACCACCTCCGACGCGCCTTCGTGCAGAAGGACATCGGTGAATCCCCCCGTCGAGGCGCCTGCGTCCAGGCATCGCTTCCCGGAAATCTCCAGGCCCTGCGGGGTGAAGGCTTCGAGTGCTCCGAGGAGTTTGTGCGCGCCACGTGAGGCCCAGGACACCTCGTCCGCGACCTCCGTGACGAGCAGCGGGGTGTTCGGCTCGACTGCGGTGGCGGCTTTGGTCGCCACCGTGCCTGCGATCAACACCCGGCCCGCGGCGATCAGCTCGCTCGCGTGCTCCCGCGAACGCGCCAATCCGCGTCGTACCAGTTCTGCGTCGACCCGTGCTCGGCGCGCCACGTCAGATCTTGTCCACGGTCGCCAGCGCCTGCACGAGAACGTCGTGGGCCTGGTCGAGCAGCTGGGCCTGGCGGGAGATCCCCTGGGCCGTGTCGGAGGTGTCCGCGCTGTCGCGCGCGCGCATCAGCAGCGCATCGACCTCCGCGTGGATACGGTCGGGATCGATCGCGACTCGTGGGCCGGGAACGTGTTCGCCGGGGCGTGGAATAGACGTGCTCATCACCGACCACGCTAGTGCATCCACGCCACGACCGGCACACGGCACGACCCGATTCAGGAAGCGATGCCCCACTCCGCGAGCACAGTGCGCGCGTGCTCGTCGACCGGCCGGAGCCGGCCGAAACCGGGGTTCGACCAGGCAACATCGAGCAGTCCGCGCAAGACCTCCATCGCGTCGCCAACCACCCCGGTGGACTCGAGATGCAGATCGCCGTCCTCGAGCCGTACCGACCAGCCCTCGGCGGGCATCACCCGGACCTGCGACGCCGGAGCGTCGAGGCACCCGAGCGAGGCACCGACGTACGTGGGGCGTTGCTCCACGGGAGCGCGCAACAAGTCGTCGACCGTGCTGACGCCGGTCAGGACCAGGAGGGAGTCCGCGCCGACTGCGTTGGCACCCTCGATGTCGGTGTCGAGCCGATCACCGATGACCAACGGCCGTTGTGCGGCACCACGCCGGATCGCATCCTCGAGCAGAGGAGCCGCCGGCTTGCCTGCCACGACGGGCTCGGCGCCGGTGGCGTGACGTACCGCTGCGACCATCGACCCGTTTCCGAGCACCAGTCCCCGTTCGGTGGGCAGCGTCGAGTCGATGTTGGTCGCAACCCACCAGGCGCCGGCACGAATGGCGAGTGTCGCCTCGGCGAGCATCGGCCACCCCGTCTCGGGTGAATGTCCCTGGACCACGGCAACGGGATCTGCGTCGGCGGTCCGCACCGGGTTCAATCCCACCCGGGCGACCTCCTCTGCCAGAGCGTCGGTACCGACCACCAGAACAGGTGATCCCGACGGCACCTGTTCCGCAAGCAGACGGGCGGCGGACTGCGAACTCGTCACCACCGACGCGTCGTCCGCCGGGAACCCCAGGTCGCGGAGATGGCGGGCGACTTCGCTCGGGCGACGGCTCGCGTTGTTCGTGACATAGAACAGCCTGTCGCCTGCGGTCAACGCCTCGCGGGCACCGGGAACGGCATCCGCGCCTCGATAGACCGTGCCGTCGAGGTCGAGCAGGAGGACATCGTAGAGCGAACGCAGAGAGTCACCGGTGTACTCGGCCGCCGCGTCGCCGAAGGCGCCGCTCGACGAGGTCACAAGTCTCCTCCGGTGAGCTCCTCCACCCGATCCTCGGCGTCGGTGACGCCTTCGATGTCGGCTTCCGCGGAGTGCAGGAACCACTGCACGCCTTCTTCCGCGCGTCCCGCTGCGACGAGTGCGTCGGCGTATGCGTAGAAGAGCCGTGCCGCGGGCGTACCGGTGCGGGTCGGGTCGAGATCGGAGGTCTGCAGTGTCACCACGGCCTGGTCGTACTGGCCGAGATCCATGCGGGCACCCGCGACGACGATCCGCAGTTCGCTGGCTTCGTCGCCGGTGAGGGCACGTGCTTCTTCGCTTCGCCCGAGTTCGATGGCCTTCTCCGGCCGTCCGAGGCCACGTTCGCAATCGGCCATGACAGCGAGAAGTGCTGTTCCACCGGACATCCGGCGTGCTGCACGGAGCTCGGAGAGCGCCTCGGCCCATTCGCCTGCGTGATACGCGGTGATACCGGCGGCTTCACGGACGACTGCGATCCGGCCGGCACGCTGACGTGCGGCACGGGCATGCGCCAGTGCGAGACGCGGGTCGTCGTCGATGAGCTTCCCCGCCATGACCAGGTGACGTGCGACGGCGTTGGCGTTCAGCTTGTCGAGACTGAGGAGGTCGCGCCGGATCGCCGGGTCCAGTTCCGAGGCTTCGACGTTCTCGGGCAGGTCCGGCTCGTCGGGGCGGGCATCGCGCCGGGGAGCAGAACCGTCACGTCCCCCTGCCGGGCCGAATCCGCCTTCGCCGCCACGACGACGAGGGGCTTCGCCACCGCGGCGATCACCGCCGTAGCTGCGGGCTCCGCGATCGTCGCTTCCACGGCGGTCGTCGGTGCCACGGCGATCGCCGCCGTAGCTGCGGGCTCCGCCGCGTGCGTCGTCGCGGCTGCGGTCACCGGTCGGGCGATTCGGACGCTCGCTGCGACCGGCGTCTCCGCGGGACCGATCCGACGCAGGTCGGTTCCGATCACCGAACTGCCGTCCGCGGTCGTCACCCCTGCTCTGCCGAGGATCGCTGTCGCGGTTCGGTCGCGAGTCGCCACTACGGGCGGGACGGGAGTCGTCACGTCGGCGGTCGCCGGACGGCTGGTCGCGCTGCGGCCGGTAGCCGCGGTCGGACCTGTCGTCGCTGCGGGGCGGACGCGCATCGCCTTCACGGCGAGGCCGGGAGTCGTTGTTGCGGTCGGGTCGTGCATCGCCTTCTCGGCGGGGGCGCGCGTCCTCGCTTCGGCCGCGCTGTGCGCGATCCGGGTAGGAGCGTTCACCGCTCCGCTGTGGCCGGCGGTCGTCTCCGCGCCCGGCGGAGGAATCGTCACGCCTGTCGCCGCTCTGCCTGCGGTCGTCGTTGCCGCGATTGGTCTGCGAGCCTTCTTTGCCTTCGCCCCGGCCCGACCAGGGAGTAGATCCTCCACTCCGGAAGGATCGACGCTCACCGTTGTTGTCGGACACAGAAAAAATCCTTTCATAAAAGCACGATAAAAACACGAAAGGGGACCCAATTATTGGGTCCCCTTTCGGTAACGGGTGTTCGGCGGTGTCCTACTCTCCCACACCCTGTCGAGTGCAGTACCATCGGCGCAATGGGGCTTAGCTTCCGGGTTCGGAATGGGACCG